>CAMKZP010000532.1 GCA_946477805.1 uncultured Enterobacter sp. | reverse complement strand
GCCTTGGCACGACCGCTCAGAAAACGCTCAACTTCCTGATCAACCTTGTCGGCAGAAATTTTTTTCCGGTCAATGACGATTTCGTCTTCTTTCAGCAGAAGTGCTTTGCCGAAAGCGATACCCGGGGATGCTAAAATGCCTGAAATCATAACCCTACCTTACTTGTGACTGATATTGAAAAGAACCCGGAAACTTACTCGAGCTCAGCCATCAGCTTAACCAGATGCTCAACTGCTTTCTGCTCGTCTTCACCTTCCGCAGAGATGGTGACCACGGTGCCCTGAGTCAGGCCCAGAGTCTGCAGTTTGAACAGGCTTTTGGCGCTAGCGCTTTTGCCGTTAGAAGTCACAGTGATTTCAGAAGTGAAGCCTTTCGCTTCTTTAACAAACTGAGCAGCAGGGCGGGTATGCAGACCGTTCGGAGCGGTAATGGTAACTTCTTGCTGGAACATTGTATTTCCCCAACTTATAGGTTTAGTGTTGTGGAACTAAAGTCTAGCCTGGCGGCTTCACTTTAGCCTGTATTGTTAGCGCTGACGTTTCAATCGTCATTAAACATTATGCAGCGAAAGCAAGACTTGAACCAAATCATAAAATCGATTCAGCAAGGCTATTTCGTTCACTGATTAATTTCGCGCATCAAAATAATTGCTGGTTTAAATACCAGACCCAACGGGGTGAATCAATGCCAGGAGGGGCGAAACTTTGAAGTAGGCCACAAAAAAGCACCCGGAAAGGTGCTTTTTTACGCGTTTTTAACATGCTGGCATTACTGTTGCAGTTCTTTCTCTGTGAAAAGGTCCGCGAACAGCGCAGTGCTTAAGTAACGTTCACCCGAGGAAGGCAGGATAACCACAATAGTCTTATTGGTAAAGGTTTCATCTTCCTGCAGTTTGAGCGCGGCCGCCACGGCTGCACCGGAAGAGATACCGGCCAAAATACCCTCTTCGTCCATCAGGCGACGGGCGGTTGAGATGGCTTCTTCGTTAGTGATGGCAACGACTTTATCAATCAGCTTCAAATCCAGGTTCCCCGGGATAAAGCCTGCACCGATGCCCTGAATTTTGTGCGGGCCTGGCTTGAGCTCTTCGCCCGCCAGCGCCTGAGCGATCACCGGAGAGTCCGTTGGCTCAACGGCTACGGTAATCAGCTCTTTTTTACCCTTTGTGCCTTTAATATAGCGGGACACGCCGGTCAGCGTACCGCCGGTGCCTACGCCAGAGATGAACACGTCCACCTGACCGTCGGTATCTTCCCAGATTTCAGGCCCGGTGGTCTTCTCGTGAATTTCCGGGTTCGCCGGGTTGCTGAACTGCTGAAGCAGCAGATATTTTGCCGGATCGCTGGCGACAATTTCTTCTGCTTTCTGAATGGCGCCCTTCATGCCTTTCGCGCCTTCGGTCAGAACCAGGTTCGCGCCCAGCGCTTTCAGCAGCTTGCGACGTTCAATACTCATGGTTTCAGGCATGGTCAGCGTCAGCTTGTAGCCGCGTGCCGCAGCAACGTAGGCCAGCGCGATGCCGGTGTTACCGCTGGTAGGTTCCACCAGCTCAACGCCCGGCTTCAGGACGCCCCGTTTTTCCGCATCCCAAATCATGTTTGCACCGATACGGCATTTTACGCTGAAGCTTGGGTTACGTGATTCTACCTTCGCCAGGATGCGTCCATTACCGATACGGTTCAGTCGAACCAGGGGCGTATGACCGATAGTCAGCGAGTTGTCTTCATAAATCTTACTCATGGCCTGTCCTTAACTGTATGAAATTGGGATTCTGACCCAGCATACCTGTTGAACCGGTATGGGGAAGTAAGGAATTCGCATATCTATATGCTGCAAGGAAATAATGGGGATCAGTATGGAATAAGGGAGAGCATAAGCTCCCCCCCATTTACACATTTTTGCATTATTTCCATAACGCGTGCTTAGCACGATAGCAGTCCACCCACATTGCCGTCGCGCCGCACACGGCGACGGGCATGATGAACAGATTCAGGAACGGAATCATCGTGAACAGGCTGGTCAGCGCGCCAAACTGCATATTGGCGACCTTTTGCGTGCGCAAGGCGGTGCGCATCTCCCTGAAAGGCACCTTGTGGTTATCAAACGGGTAGTCGCAGTACTGGATGGCGAGCATCCAGGCGCTGAACAGGAACCACAGTACCGGGGCCACCGTCTGGCCAACGCCCGGCACGAAATAGAGGATAAGCAGCACGATGGCGCGCGGGAGATACCAGGCAAACTTCTGCCACTCGCGCTTCATGATGCGCGGGAGATCTTTCATGATCCCGAGCACGCCCGTATCGGGCGGCGTGGCGCCGGTAAGACGCGCTTCAAGCTGCTCGGCCAGCAGGCCGTTAAACGGCGCGGCTATCCAGTTGGCAATCGTCGAGAAGAAATAGCCAAAGACCAGCAGCACGGAGACGACGGCAACCGGCCAGAGCAGATAGTTCAGCCACTGTAGCCAGTCGGGAACATAGCTCATCAGGGAAGGGATCCAGCTTTCCAGCCGGGTGAACAGCCACCAGAACGCGCCGCCCATCAGAATGATGTTGATCAGCAGCGGTAGAATAACGAAGCGGCGAATGCCCGGTAGCGAGACCAGTTTCCAGCCCTGAGAAAAATACCAGACGCCGCTGCGCGGAGATGAAGAAGATGATGAAACCATAGCCGGGCTGTACTCCTTTTTACACAACCAGTGGAATTGCCCGCCTATATTATCCAGATACGGACCAATGACCAGTTCAGAAATGTTCGAAAAAACAGCAAAAAGCACGTTTTAGCGCATCTTTATGCTGTGAATGCTCTGCACGCACTTGCACTTGACGTAAACGGCAAATACTCTTAGTGAGTAAATGTTTGCCGTGGTGGCAAGGTGTTAGAACAA
>CAMKZP010000531.1 GCA_946477805.1 uncultured Enterobacter sp. | reverse complement strand
GTTACGTACAGCGTATCGCCCTTCGTCTGAATTTTTGGATCGGCCAGACCGGCGTTGTACTTCAGCAGCGTCAGCTGGTTCGCCACGACGGAGTGCTGAATGATCGCATCCTGCGGCTCCGGCTGATACTTCGGCCGCGGGTTGTCGTTGTAGCGCGGTCGCATATCGTTGAAGTTGGTACGCAGCGTGAAGCCAAACATCAGGGTATTGCCGCGCTCATAGCTGAGGTTAACGTCGGCCCAATCGGTGACGCGGTAAATGGCGCCGACGTTAAACTTGCTCTTCTGCTCAATCTTCCCGGCGAAGTCCTGCGAGTAGTCGTTTCCTTCGTACTCCAGCTTCAGGCGCAGCGGCTGCCAGGGCGTCTGGTATTCAACGCCGCCGAACAGCGAGGCCGGGCCGTGGAACATCTGATCGCCGCTGATGGAGCCCGCTTTCTTGTAGCTGTTGTCGCGGGAGCAGTATTTGTCGCTGTAGGAACAGAACGGGTTCTTTACGTTACCGCTGGTGCCGAGATAGCCCCAGCCCAGACCGAGCGAGAAGTCGAACGGTCCCCAGGCCTTGCTGGCAACAACGTATTCCGCATCAAACAGGCCGGTACCGCCGATATCCTTCGCGCCAACGGAGACCTGCGGCATCCAGTAGCTCTCCTCCCACAGCCGCAGCTTCACGTCGAAGGCTTTGTCTTTATAGGTCTGATTACCGGAGAAGGCATCAACGCTGCTGTACTGTTTGGTACGCACGTCGGTATAGCGCAGCGTGGTTTCGAGCCACGGTAACAGCTGCACGGAGGCGGAGTAGTAGCGGTACTGATCGTTATCGCGATAGTTAAGGCTGATCTCCCCCTCGCGGGCCATACGTGCGGTAGGGGTTTGCAGCAAACCGACGCCGCCAAAGTCTGATTGCGACGGGCCAATGGGCGCCGGATACGTTTCTGCATGGCAGGCGGCGCTTACGCACAGCGCCAGCATGCTGTAGAGATAGGTTTTTTTCATTAATCCGGGATCCGCTGCGTCAGGGAATGAAGGATATCGGCATTCAGCCCGTCATACGCCTTCGTCCAGAAATGGTCGGCGAAGCCGACAAAAATAATGCTGCCTGGCATGGGCTCTATATGGCGCTTGTTCCAGTACGCCACGGGCGCCTTTTGCGTATGCCCGTCTGGATAAACAATCCAGGCGTAACTGTTATCCGCGCCGCTGAGCAGGCTCTGTTCATCGAGATAGCTCGCCACATCCCGACCGGGGGTGAAGGGCTGTTTTCCGGGGCGGCTGATAAGCCCCATCACGGTGACGGTGGAAGGCTGAACCGGAAGCCAGAGCGTGTAGTCGCCTTCCAGCGCCGGGTTGCCCTTCTCCGCCACGCGCACGACATCCGGATCGAGATTAACCGTCTGACGACCCGTTACCTTTACGGCCTGAAGCTGCTGGCGAACGCTGCTGATTGCCGCCGCGTCGTCGCCGTCTTCCTGTTCGGCAAGCCCCGTCAGCCGGGCGAGCAGCGCGCTGTGCTTTTGCTCCGCCGCCACCGTTGACTGGCGCTCGCTTATCACCGCGCCTGGCCACCAGCTGTTAGCCAGCCTTGGCTGGCCAACGAGATCGAGCAGATGCCCGGCGTCGGTTAAGGTTTTTGGTTTTTCACTGTCCGGCGTGTAGACCTTCACCGTGCCCGCTGACCATGCCAGCGGCGCGGCAAGAGTAGTGATAAGCGCAGCGTGGATGAGCGTTTTCATGATTTCGCCGCCTTGATCAGGGTCGTTTTCACCGGGAAGAAACCGGCGCCAAGGTACTGCAGGGACTGGCGAATTTGCCCTTCTTCATCCACCCAGTAGCGGTTGTGCCAGGTGGCCTGGTCGGTCACGATCTCTTCATCCAGCACCCGTACCTGCGTTTCGTCGCTGCCCACGCGGACGCTGTCGGTACCATCCCAGCGGAAGGTGGAGCGCGCCGTGGCGTAGCGCACCTGCCTGTGCTCGGTCCAGCCCAGGGTGCGCGTCCAGCCCGCGCCGTCGGTAATCTGATTCGGTTTGCTGAGCGGGTCTTCGGCGAGGTTATTCACCTCAAGCAGGTTGTCGCCGCCGAGCAGCGTTTTCACAATACGGCCGTGCTGCGTCACGAGAGTGGCCTGATCCTGCGTCACCCATTTCTGCTGCCCGTTTTCATCGAAAGCGAGCACCACAAACAGCTGCGGCCCATCGTTTAGCTGCATGTACTGGCTGGCATACGGCATGTTCTGCAGTTCGTCATCGGTCAGATGCACGCCGGGCGTGCCGAACATACTGTCCCACAGGGAATTGCCCAGCCCTTTGGTGGTGGCCGAGCACGCCTGCAACAGCAGGCAAATCAGGATGATTGCAGGTCGCTTCACGACTCTTCTCCGAAGGGGCGAAATAACCACACCGAAGTGTGGTTATGATTAAAACACCCGGTATTACTGGGTGCTGGTCGTCGTGGTGGTCGTGGTTCCGGTATTGGAGCCATCACCGCCACCGGTTGCCGCCAGCGCGACACCCACGGCTGAACTTACGGTGCTGGTGCTGGCTGCGGTAGAACTCCCCGCAGACGCAGACGTAGCCGCCGAACCTGCCGCTTCCCCGACCTGAACCGGAGCTGCATAAACAGACGACGCCGCAAGCGCAGATATGGCAAAAATGCCATACAGTACTTTCTTCATAACAATTTCCCTTCAATGAATGAATGGAGATTTGCCCAAAAAGAATTTCAGGCGGAATCGAGTATACACAACTAAGGCTGAGGGTTTGCCGTGCGGTTAAATAGGGAGGCGGTTTTCAGACTAATGGATAAAATTCAAATGGAAGAATAAAGAAATAAATAGATAAACAATAAAAATCATGCAGTTATAATTAAATAACAATAAAGCTATTATCCGT
>CAMKZP010000530.1 GCA_946477805.1 uncultured Enterobacter sp. | reverse complement strand
TATAAGAGACAGGTATCCCAGGCACCGTTGTCTTCATGTCCGAAACGGAAGGCCAGATTAAAGCGGGCCACCGCCATCGACTCTTCTTCCTGACCGAAACGATCGGCGATCGTCTCCCAGGCTTCCCGATAGCGCAACGGACGCTCTGCCGGCACCGTGTCCGACTGCACATTCACAATCCCGACCTGCATAACCGGCAACGCCACATACACCGTCACCGGGCCATTACCGGCAGAAGCCAGCGCCTCAATTTCCCGCGGCTCCGGTGGCAGGTCGCTGAACCGGGTATCAACCAGCGTGTCATCCGGAAGCCACAAACGCAGCGACTGCGCCTGGACCCGACCGGAGGCCAGCATCGCCTCATCCAGCTCTATCTGACCGACGCCCCAGGGAAAGGCACTGCCACGGGCAGCCACACCGGCCCGGGAAAGTGCGTCCCACTCAGACTGCTGCTGGAACTGTTGCGGGGCCAGCAAGGCCCCTTCGTTCCATAACGGACGATGAATTTTCATCCCTGATTTCCCCTTGCCTTACGATTTGGCTTTCGGCATCTGGGAAACCAGTGACAGGTTGACGTCCATGCCTTCGACCTGGAAATGCGGTACCGCATACAGGCGAACGCGGAAGAAGCCCGGATTGTCCTCAATGTCTTCCACCACCACTTTTGCATCACGCAGCGGGTGAGAGGCCTGCAGCTCGTCGCCCGGATCGGTCATTTCGGTCACCAGGCTGCGCACCCAGGTGTTGAGCTCAAGCTCCAGCAGACGACGGTCTTTGGTGGTGCCAATATTTTCGCGCTGAATAAGCTTCAGGTAGTGGGCGATACGCGACAGCAGGAAGATATACGGCAGACGCGCGTTGATACGGCTGTTAGCCGTCGCATCGGCGGTGTCATACAGGGCCGGCTTCTGTGTGGAGTTCGCCGAGAAGAAGCAGGAGTAATCGCGGTTCTTGTAGTAGGACAGAGGAATGAAGCCGAGATTCGCAAATTCAAATTCGCGGGTTTCCGGGATCATCACCTCTGACGGGATCTTCACCTGATTGCCGGTACCCAGATCGTACAGATGGATAGGCAGATCCTGCACGGCACCACCGGCCTGCGGGCCACGGATTTGCACACACCAGCCGTTGTTGATGAAGCTGCGAACCATGTTAGACGCAAAGGCAAACGAGGCGTTGGTCCACAGATACTTGTCGTGATCCGGGCCCTTCACTTCTTCCACATAGTTGAAGCTGCGCACCGGCACGGTATCCGGGCCATACGGCAGGCGGCCCAGCACGCGCGGCATCACCAGACCGATATAGCGGGCATCGTCCGTATCGCGGAAGGATTTCCACTTGATGTACTCAGCGCGGTCAAAGTAGTTACCGATATCCTTGATGGCCGCCACTTCCTCCATTGAATCCTTGAGGAAGAATTTTGGGCCGGCAGAGCCGATAAACGGCATGTGTGCAGCCGCAGACACTTTTGAAATGTTGCGCAGCAGGGCAACATCCTGCGCAGATGCATCAAACTCGTAGGCGGAAATCAGCGCAGCGATCGGCTCACCGCCCGGGGTGTCATATTCATCAATATAGGTATGTTTATACAGTCCGCTCTGGATGATTTCCGGGCTGTCTTCGAAGTCCTGACGCAGGTCTTCCTTGGACATATCCAGCAGTTCAACCTTCACGTTCTGGCGGAAATCGGTTTTGTCGACCAGGGATTTCACGCCGCGCCACAGACTTTCTACCGCCTGAAATTCGTCGCTGTGCATGACCGCATCCAGTTGACGACTAATCTGGTAGTCCAGCTCCGCGATATGGTGGTCAATCAGGTTTTTATCGAGTTTTTCAACCTTTGAGCCCGACTTTGTCAGGCACTCCAGGAACACCTGCATCCCGGCTGTTAAACGTTCATCCGC
Organism: uncultured Enterobacter sp.; assembly: GCA_946477805.1. Taxonomy (GTDB): domain Bacteria; phylum Pseudomonadota; class Gammaproteobacteria; order Enterobacterales; family Enterobacteriaceae; genus Enterobacter. Next base: position 986 of record CAMKZP010000530.1, on the reverse strand, counting down.
GGTCGCGTCCGACATCGCCTGCGCGTCTTGCCAGATATCCAGCGCACTCAGCTCAGAGACCGGGTTCAGGTTGATTTTTTCAAACAGTGACGCATAAACCCCGCCTGCAGCAGGACGTTCCAGCACAACGCTTTCGCCACTAGTCGCATTCTCATTTTTTACAGACATCAGCATCTTCCTTATTAATCCGTTAAATCATCGTGACCGTTATGGCTGTTTCGGGGCCAGGGCAGACAGCTCTGAGCGAAGTTCTGCACTTAATGCCGGATCCAGCAGAATTTTTTCCAGCTCTTTCCGGAAAGCCTGATTGTCCAGCAGGTTCGCTTTTAAATCGCGAAGCAGATTGCGCATGGAAAGCATCGCTTTCAGCTGAGGTATTTGACGGGAGACCTGCTCCGGGGTGAAATCCTTCATACTCTGGAAGGTCAAACTAATGTTGTCTTCACTACCGTCATCAGCGAGCGTGTTTTTTACGGTCAGATTTACTTTTGGGGAATATTCGGAAAGAACTGAGTCGAAGTTATTTTTGTTCAGGTTTACTTTTTTGCGCTCAGACAGCGGTGCAGACTCCTGACCATTACTGAAGTCGCCTGCCACCAGTAATTTCAGCGGGAGCTCAGTTTTCTTGCTCGCCCCCCCTGTATGCAGGTCAAGCTTTAGATTAATACGTGCTTTTGGTACTTCATTCTGGAAACTATCAGCCATCTCATCATCCCTCGGTTAATCGCTTTGTAAAGTTTCAGACTAATGTGATTTACACGCGATAATAGAATAATGATCGACCCCAAATCAAATTTACAGATCTTTAGCCTTCAATAAGAAATTTCTTAAGAATTTTCCACTAAATGTTAATAGCAATTTATACTGAAACACCAGTAATCCAAACTACAGGCATTACAATATGCGAACATTTATATCGAGAAAGTTAAATTTCATGGGGAAAGGCAAATACAATGACTTTAAATCTGTCTCTTATACACATCTCC
>CAMKZP010000529.1 GCA_946477805.1 uncultured Enterobacter sp. | reverse complement strand
CTCCGGTATGCGTACGCTGGTGTTCGGCGGCGGGCATGAAACCGCCTGGGCGCACGGTCGCGGCGTGCTGGACGCCTTCCCGGATGAGCGCGTTGTCACGATCAACCTTGATGCGCACCTCGACCTGCGCAGTGCCGCGCGCGCCACCTCCGGCACGCCGTTTCGCCAGCTGGCGCACTACTGCGCTGAGCGCGGGCGAGAATTTCAGTACGCCTGTTTTGGCGTAAGCCGCGCGGCGAACACCCAGGCGCTGTGGGACGAGGCTGAACGCCTGAACGTCACCCTGGTGGAAGATCTCGATTTCAGCCGCGATGCGCTTTCCGCGCTGGAAAACGTGCTGGCGCAGGCCGATCGCGTCTATCTCACTCTCGATCTGGATGTTCTTCCCGCAGGCGAAATGCCCGCCGTTTCCGCGCCTGCGGCGTTAGGCACTCCGGCACGGGAACTTATGCCGGTCATCGAAAAAATCTGCCGCAGCGGAAAACTGCAGGCTGCCGATCTGGTAGAGTTTAACCCGCATTACGACCGGGACGGTCAGGGGGCGAAGCTCGCCGCCCGTCTGGCCTGGCAAATTGCTCACTGGTGGGCATAACACACGTTAAGGAGTCACGATGTTTTCACGCTCGCCCCTGCCGCAGCCGGGCCCTCCCGCGCCTTTCTACGAGAAGGTGAAGCAGGCCATCAGCGAAAAAATCGCGGCTGGCGTCTGGCGTCCGCACGATCGCATTCCGTCCGAGGCCGAGCTGGTCGCGCAGTTTGGCTTTAGCCGTATGACCGTCAACCGGGCGCTGCGTGAACTCACTGATGAGGGGCTGCTGGTGCGTCTGCAGGGCGTCGGCACCTTTGTGGCGGAGCCGAAAGGGCAGTCCGCTCTGTTTGAGATCCGCAGCATTGCCGATGAAATTACCGCCCGTAACCATCAGCACCGCTGCGAGGTGCTGGTGCTGGAAGAGACGCTGGCGAGTGCTGAGCAGGCCGTAGAACTGAATGTTAAAGAAGGTACCCGCGTTTTCCATTCGGTGATGGTGCATTTTGAGAACAACGTTCCGGTGCAGATCGAAGATCGCTGCGTTAACGCCGAGCGCGTGCCGGACTACCTGAACCAGGATTACACCCAAACCACGCCGCACGCGTATCTCTCGCATGTTGCGCCGCTGACGGAAGGGGAACACATCGTCGAAGCGGTTCGCGCCACGCCGCAGGAGTGCGCGCTGCTGCGCATCAAAGAGCACGATCCCTGTCTGCTCATTCGCCGTCGCACCTGGTCATCGTCGCTGATAGTCTCCCATGCCAGGCTGCTCTTCCCCGGTGACCGCTACCGCCTGCAGGGCCATTTTATGTCATAAGTTTGATAAGCGTGATCGCTAACGCAATATAACAAAATTGTATCTTTTTTGTTAAATTCAGCCTTGTGTGTGCTTGTATATACAAGTATATCTAAATACATCATCTGTCCCGTATGAGGAGCACACAATGTCGTCAGGTAAATACCGCCAGCAGGAGATCCGCGCCCCGCGCGGCACCGCGCTTACCGCCAAAAGCTGGCTCACCGAAGCCCCGCTGCGCATGTTGATGAACAACCTTGATCCTGAGGTAGCGGAAAATCCCCACGAGCTGGTGGTTTACGGCGGCATCGGCCGCGCCGCGCGCAACTGGGCGTGCTATGACGCCATTGTCGAATCCCTCACACATCTCGAATCCGACGAAACCCTGCTGGTACAGTCCGGCAAGCCGGTGGGCGTTTTCAAAACCCACAGCAATGCGCCGCGGGTGCTGATCGCCAACTCTAACCTTGTGCCGCACTGGGCAACGTGGGAACACTTCAACGAGCTGGACGCCAGAGGGCTGGCGATGTACGGCCAGATGACGGCGGGAAGCTGGATCTACATCGGCAGCCAGGGGATCGTGCAGGGCACCTATGAAACCTTCGTCGAAGCAGGTCGCCAGCACTACGGCGGTTCGCTGAAAGGCCGCTGGGTGCTGACCGCGGGTCTGGGCGGAATGGGCGGCGCGCAGCCGCTGGCCGCGACGCTCGCCGGGGCCTGCTCGCTGAACATCGAGTGCCAGCAGAGCCGCATCGATTTCCGCCTGCGCACCCGCTACGTCGATGAGCAGGCGACCGATCTGGACGACGCGCTGGCGCGCATCAAAAAATACGCGGATGAAGGCAAAGCCGTGTCGATCGCCCTGTGCGGCAACGCGGCGGATATCCTTCCAGAACTCGTGGCCCGCGGCGTGCGCCCGGACCTCGTCACCGACCAGACCAGCGCCCACGACCCGCTCCACGGCTATCTGCCAACAGGCTGGACGTGGGAAGAGTATCAGCAAAAAGCGCAAACCGACCCGGAAGGCACGGTGCTTGCCGCGAAACGGTCCATGGCTGAACACGTCCGCGCCATGCTGGCCTTCAGCCAGAGGGGGATCCCAACCTTTGATTACGGCAACAACATCCGCCAGATGGCGAAAGAGATGGGCGTGAATAACGCATTCGACTTCCCCGGCTTTGTGCCTGCCTATATTCGGCCGCTGTTCTGCCGCGGCATCGGCCCGTTCCGCTGGGTGGCGCTCTCCGGCGACCCGGAGGATATCTATAAAACCGACGCCAGAGTGAAAGAAATTATCGCCGACGACGAGCATCTGCACCGCTGGCTGGACATGGCCCGCGAGCGCATAAACTTCCAGGGCCTGCCTGCGCGCATCTGCTGGGTGGGGCTGGAGTGGCGGCAAAAACTCGGCCTGGCGTTTAACGAAATGGTGCGCAGCGGCGACGTTTCCGCGCCGATCGTCATTGGCCGCGACCATCTGGACTCCGGCTCCGTTGCCAGCCCGAACCGTGAAACCGAAGCCATGCGCGACGGCTCGGATGCGGTCTCCGACTGGCCTTTGCTCAA
>CAMKZP010000528.1 GCA_946477805.1 uncultured Enterobacter sp. | reverse complement strand
CTGCAGCACCGCGCCGATACCTTCAAGAGACAGGCTCATTTCCGTATTGAACTGCTCGGTATTTCGCGGAGAAAGATAGTTGGTATGCGGATCAATTTCGTGGGCGAACGCGGTCATGGCCAGTGAGAAAACATCTTCACTGTTCGTTTGCGCCAGGCGACGGATGGCAAATTTGTAGCGACGGTTTAACGTCTCACGAATTTCTTTCTCATCTTTGCCGGTGAGCTTGAGGCTGAGCTGGTCGTATTTAACTTTTCCGTCCCACAGCGCGTTCAGCTCGGCTTCGTCTTTCGGCCATGGCGCTTTGCTGCGGTCCAGATTAAAGGTGTCGTTGCCGGTGAAGTCCATCGGACGTTCCAGCACTTTCAGCGCGTATTGATAACGTTCAAAACGACGCTTTTGCGATAAATTGTAGAGATCGTAGAACAGATCCAGCTTGCCGGAACGCAGCTCGTCACCTACTTCGGATTTGCGTTTTGCGAACTGCTCGACATCGCTGGCGAGCAGTACGTTATGGCTGTAATCCAGCAAGTTCAGATAGCGATCGAAGATTTTGGCCGAAAAGGCCTGATCGAGATCGAACTGACGATAGTGCGAACGAGTGAAGCGTGACGTCACACGCTCACTCACCGTCGCGTGCTGCGTCTCTTCCTTTAATGCCGGAATTTGATCAACACGCGTAATATCGTCCACTGCGAAAGCATGACCTGTTATAGCAAACAGGCCCGCCAGCGCGGTGAGCTTAAAAAAAGTGTTCATGCCAGGCTTGGCCTCCGTTTCAGAACAACAAGTGTTCTGCGCGTACAATCATTGACATACCAGAAGTCAGCTGTACACGAACGCCATCTTTGGTGATTTCCAGTACGGTGGCGTCCATCGCGTTGTTACCCGCTTTCACCTTCAGAGACTGACCCACGCTCAGCGCGTTGATGTCAGAAACCGGGGTATGGCGCTGCTCTTCACGCGGCGCACGCGGGGCTTTCGCTACAGGTTTGTCAGCACGCGGTTTTCGGTCGTTATTTTCATTACGACGCGGTGCAGGACGCGGTTTGCGCTCGCGACGAGGCGCTTCTTCCTGACCGTTTGCCGCTGCGGCTTCGCGTTTTTTCGCTTGCTGCTCGGCACGCTGTGCCTGAACGCGCGCTTTGGCTTCTTCAAGCTGCTTGCGGGCGTGCTCTACGTGCTGCTCATCTAGCTCACCGCAAGGGTTGCCGTCGAGATCGACACGGGTCGCGCCTGCTTTGATACCGTACAGGTAACGCCAGCTCGAGGTATAAAGACGTAAGGCCGAGCGAAGCTGAGTTTTGCTGAGGTTCATCTCACCTTCAACACGCGCGACCAAATCCTGAAAGATACCGACTTTCAGGGGACGAGCTTCACCTTCAGCGCTGAAGCACTGTGGGAAACGCTCGGCCAGAAATGCGATAACTTCTTTACTGCTATTCAACTTAGGTTGATTTTCCATGAAATTTCCTGATTACAACGGACGTTGCCAACAAGCGCAGGCATGAACAGGCGTCATTATAATGACGCCATCAGTAAATGCTACGTTATCCGTTGATTATCCTGCGACGCTCGCAAAGAATTTGTGATAATCGGTTGCCGCCAGCACCTTTTCCAGGTGGGCAACCAGTTCGCGCAGCCCCTGCTCGTCCTCGGTTGTGAAGCGGCTGAAGACCGTACTGTCGATGTCCAGAACGCCAATAATCTGATTTTGCACCACCAGCGGCAGTACGATTTCAGAATTGCTGGACGCATCGCAGGCGATGTGCCCGTCAAAGGCATGGACATCTTCTACGCGCTGGACCTCACGCGTGGCGACTGCCGTGCCGCACACGCCGCGTCCAACGGGAATGCGCACGCAGGCGATTTTCCCCTGGAACGGCCCGAGCACCAGCGTTTCACCTTCAAGAAGGTAAAAGCCGGCCCAGTTTACGCCGGACAGACGTTCAAAAAGTAACGCACTTGTATTTGCCAGAGTGGCTAAGAAGCTGGTTTCACCCGCCATCAATGCCTGAAAATCGCGGTTAAGATCCGCGTAGAATTCTGTTTTGTTCATTATTCAATCACTTAGTTGTCTTACACATTTACGGCATAGCCTATTAAAATAAGCATTAAATGCGCTCATGCTCAAGATGAATCCATTCATGAGTTAATATAACTTCTAACTATACTTTTTCGTGCACAGCCGATGGCCTTAAAAACAGACAAAATTACGCCGACAAAAAAGATTACCGTCCATGCGGTGAGCGAAGCGTTGCCTCGTGCACATTATCAGCGTTGCCCGCAGTGCGATACGCTTTTTATGTTGCCGAAGATGAAATCGCACCAAAGTGCCTTTTGCCCGCGCTGCAATGCGAAAATCCGCGACGGACGCGACTGGTCCTTAACGCGACTTGCGGCCATGGCGGTAACCATGCTGCTGCTCATGCCCTTTGCATGGAGCGAGCCGCTGCTAAAGCTCTATCTACTCGGCGTGCGTATCGATGCCAACGTGCTGCAGGGTATCTGGCAGATGACGCGTCAGGGCGATCCCCTCACCGCGGCAATGGTCCTGTTCTGCACCGTCGGTGCCCCGCTGGTGCTGGTGGCGGCGATTGCCTATTTGTGGTTTGGTAATATCCTCGGCATGAACCTGCGCCCCGTCCTGCTGATGCTGGACAAGCTGAAAGAGTGGGTGATGCTGGACATCTATCTGGTCGGAGTCGGAGTCGCGTCGATCAAAGTACAGGACTACGCTTTTTTACAGCCCGGCATCGGCCTTTTCGCCTTTGTCTCCCTGGTGCTGCTCAGCATCCTGACCCTGATCCACCTCAATGTGGAACAGCTCTGGGAGCGTTTTTATCCGCAGCGGCCAGCGACCCGGCCAGATGAAAACCTGCGCGTGTGCCTGGGGTGCCACTATAC
>CAMKZP010000527.1 GCA_946477805.1 uncultured Enterobacter sp. | reverse complement strand
AATGATGACCTTCATTGGCATGATCAGCGGGATTTTAGGCGGGATTGTGGTTTGTGCTTTAACGCTGGATATCTCCCCAACAATGTTTTTAACCATAATGCAGAACAGCGTCGGCTTTGAGCATTTTTGGGTAGGGATGATTAAAGCGCCGGTATTTGCTTTTCTGATTGCCATTATCGGTTGTCTTGAAGGGTTTAAGGTCAGCGGAAGTGCGGAATCGGTGGGTGAACATACCACCTCGAGTGTTGTGCATTCCATATTCGTGGTGATCCTGCTGGATGCAGTTGCGGCACTATTTTTCATGGAGATGGGATGGTAAAAGACCTGAGTCAGGACGCCATTATTCGCATCGCTGAACTACGTAATTGCTTCGGTCCGCAGTGTGTACACGTCGACCTCGACCTCGACGTACGACGTGGCGAAATACTGGGCGTAGTAGGCGGATCAGGTACAGGAAAGTCAGTACTCCTGCGCAGCATTGTGGGTCTTCGACGGCCGACGGCCGGACGAATTGAGGTATTTGGTGAAAATCTCACGGAACTCAGCGGCGTCCGCCGCTCCGTGCTAGAAAGACGTTTTGGTGTCCTGTTCCAGCGAGGTGCATTGTTCAGCTCGCTGACAGTCACAGAGAACGTGGCCCTGCCGCTTATTGAGTACGCAGGGCTTGATCGCCGCGACGCCGAGCAGCTGGCACAGATCAAACTCGCGCTGGCAGGTTTGCCCGCCAGCGCCGGAGATAAATATCCCTCCTCACTTTCAGGAGGCATGGTGAAACGCGCTGCACTGGCCAGATCGCTGGCTTTGGATCCGGAGATCCTGTTCCTTGATGAGCCAACCGCAGGGCTTGATCCTATCGGTGCCGCCGCGTTTGATAACCTCATTGCCACGCTTCGCAATGCGTTGGGATTAACTGTTTTTTTAGTTACCCACGATCTGGATACCCTTTATACAATCTGCGACAGGGTAGCGGTGCTTTCGCAAAAAAAAGTATTAGTCGTGGATTCACTGGACGTGGTAGCAGCAACGCCGGATCCCTGGATTCAGGAATATTTCCACGGCCCACGTGGGCGAGCAGCACAGCAGACCCAAGCGAAATTACAAGAGAGGCAATAAAAATGGAAACTCGCGCTCACCATGTTCTCATTGGATTGTTCACTCTCATCATTTTCTCGGCGGTACTGTTGTTTAGCCTGTGGCTGAGCAAATCTGACAGAGATCGCCAGTTCAACATGTACGATATCGTATTTAGTGAGGCCGTGAGCGGCCTTTCACAAGGAAGTACGGTTAATTTCAGCGGGATCCGGGTTGGTGAGGTGATTAAGCTTCGCCTGGACAGGGATAACCCCGGCAAGGTTTGGGCCCGCATCAGAGTTGAGGCCTCTACGCCCGTTCGCAAGGATACTCAGGCACGACTGGCGATGGCAGGTATTACCGGGACATCGATTATTCAGCTGAGCGGTGGAAGTGAAACCAGCCCTGTGCTGGAGGGAGATAACGAGAGGATCCCAGTGATCGTTGCCACCCCTTCGCCGCTGAACCAGTTGCTTACCAATGGCGAGGATGTGATGACCAATGTTAATGAGGTCCTGTTACGCTTAAACCAGGTCCTCACCACGGAAAATCAGCAGCGATTAGTCAAAACGTTAGACAACCTGGAGAAAATTACCGATACCGTGGCCGGTCAGCGAGAAGACATTAGTACCATCCTGCAGCAACTGGCGATAGTGACGAAACAAAGCAACGAGACACTGGCGCAAACCAACCGTTTGATGCGCAATGCAAACATGCTACTGGATGGTAAGGGCAAAGATCTGGTTAATAATGCGACCAATACCCTGGCGCTTTTGCAAAAGACGAGTGGTCTGTTGAATCAGATCGTCATCGATAATCAGCATTCACTTAATAACGGCATTCAGGGATTTAACGAACTGGGGCCAGTCTTAGCAGAGTTACGCAAAACCCTGGCCACTTTACGCGGAGCGATCAACAGTCTGGAAGCAAACCCAGCAGCCTTGTTAAGGGGCCCAGACCGAATGAAGGAGTTTACCCCATAATGGCCGCTTTCACTCTTAGGCTTTCCTGTTCACTTCGCCAGAAGTTACGGCTACTGATTGTGCTCGTATGTCTACCGCTGGCCGCTTGTACGGTCTTGCCGCAAAGACCTCTTTCACAGGTTTGGATATTGCCCGCTCAGCCCGGAGCGCCTGCCAGCGGTCAGGCCATAAACCGATCGCTGCGGGTTATTCAGCCTGGTACAAGCCAGTTTATCAACAGTTCACGCATTGCCGTACAGCCTCAGGGAGCTGAGATAACAGTCTATAGTGGGTCGCGCTGGAGTGATTCCGTACCAATATTGGTTCGAAATCGTCTGACACAGGAATTGCGCACTGACGGCCGTTTCACCTCTGTCAGCAGTGATGAAGATAATTTGCAGGCCGATTTTGAACTCGGGGGGGATTTAACTTCATTCCAGGGGATTTATAGCGGTAAAAAAGGCGAAGTGCTGATTCAGTTTGACGCGCGTCTGGTGCAAACATCCGAGCGTCGAGTGATAGCCAGCCGGCGTTTCGTGATACACCAGCCCATAAGCGGTAGTTCGATGAACGAGGTCGTCGAAGCCTTTGGCCAGGCCAGCGACAGACTTGCAGCAGACATACTCCGCTGGCTGGAAAACACCAGCGCGATGAGATGACTTTGAATATTATAAACAGAACTTCAACCATGCTGGTGAAGAGTAACGTTTCCTGTCGGGTTAGTATGCCTGCGATACGTGGTCAATAAGCAATCTTATGCTGCGTCAGCGGCATGGAGTTGACAGTTGTTGAACAGAGCTCAGTCAATGCGTGGCGCCGTAGCGCAGCCGGTTACCGTTTTGATAGACTCTGTCTGCCCCCCTGTCTCTTATACACATCTCCGAGCCC
>CAMKZP010000526.1 GCA_946477805.1 uncultured Enterobacter sp. | reverse complement strand
CATTAGGTGAGTATTTGCCGCTGTAATCAGCATCAAGGCTGTATTGCCGCTCATCGCCGGAACCGTAAACACTCGCAACAGCAATACCGGACTCATCGCTCTCTTCGCTGTTTGTAGCCTGCGGGTCGATTGCCACAACGGTACGGGTCAGCTCCTGAGTGATCCGCATCGCATGTGCGGCGCTGATCATCTCCTCGTTCCACAGAGCCCCCTCCGCATTGAAGCGTTTTGGGTTCTGCATGTACTGAGCTTCGGCAGTGCGCCGGTGAGAGAACAGGGATACGCGGTGCGATTCGTTATGCTTGAACGGCCATAACCAGCCATCGGGCAGACCATGGTCGATCGGGATAGCGTGCGTGTTTTCCGGATATGTTTCTTCGTAACTGCGGCTGCTATCGATGAGAACAGGTAGATTCAGGTGATGCCACTTCTCACCACTCCCGCCCCGCAGCAGGTATCCGCTGAGGTCGTGGTAGTGGATCCGCTGCATGATGACAATCATCGGCGTCGTCTCGATCGCCAGTCGTGATTTGATTGTCTCGTTAAAGCGGTTATTGACCCCGTCGCGGACGATCTCAGAGTAAGCATCATCCGGCTTAACCGGGTCATCGATAATCAGCGCGCCCTGCCAGCCTGGTTCCATATGCCCGGCACGAAAGCCGGTAACCTGTCCGGCAGCTGACGATGCATAAACCCCGCCGCCATGCTCAGTCCACCACATAGCCTTGCTGTCAGCGTCATCGCGCAGCGACATCGGCCACATCGACTGATACGCCCGCGACTTAATCATGCCGCGCGCAGTTGAGGAGTTCAGCAGCGCCAGGTTATGCGAATAGGACAGGTGCATGAAGCGGGCCCGGCAGTTCAGCGCCAGTCCGCGGCCCATCATATTGATGGTAGCCAGCTCCGTTTTCGTGTACCCAGGCGGGACGTTGATGATCAGGCGCTGAATCTCACCATCAATAACGCGATCCAGTGTTTGCTGAATCACCTTGTGGTGCGGCGCGACAATCATCTTGCCGCCGGTGCGCTGCTTGAAGAAGTATCGAGCGTAATAGAGCCCGTCCTCTTCGCATTCAACCTTACGGGCAAATGCCCTTTGCTCAGCAGTCGTCATCCTCCATCATCTCCTGCCGTGCGGATTTGTATTCCTCTTTGCTCATGGTGATCGTCTGGATGGCGCCACCATTTGGGCCGGAATGTTCAAACTTGTGCTTATTGGTGTAGGCATCGCCGCATTCCTTCGCCGCCTGCTCGATGATCTCGGCAGTAAGCGCGAGGTTCTTCATGCCCTCGGCGCGCGTTGCCATACGGTCGAGAACTCGAAGGCGGTACGCCTTGTTGGCAATCGGGATATCGGAGATTTCATTCTGGAAGCGTTCGCGGGTGGCATTGAACATGTCTACCCATTTCTGCGCCAGCCCCCTGCCGTTTGCTTTCGTCGGGTCGTGGGATTCGACCTGCTGACGAGTGATGCTCAGGCCAAATTCTTTTTTGACCAGCTCAACCACCTGGGATGGAGTATCGAAGCAGGCAAGAGACTGAACGATGAAGGCTTTGACCTCACCTTTCAGTGTCGCCATGGATTACCTGCCTGTCATAATCAGTCATATTGTTAGGCCAGTTTGAGCATGCATGTGCCGCATGACCTGGCTATATCGATGTGAGCCACTTCTGCTGGCGCATTGGCCGCGTCAACGAGCTCCTGTACTTCTTTGCTGGCACCGTATCGACGTACGACACCAGTAAATTCTTCGACGTCGTGGCCGCGCAGTGTTAGTACTGGTTGCCCGGTCTCTTTGTTGAATTTAGGCGCGCCGAAATCATCGGTGGCCTGGGAGATGTGGTAAAGCTCATGCTCTACCAGTGCACAGAATTCGAGGTCACTGCATTGTGAGCAGTAGTCAGCCGCCAGCGTAATGATGAACTTCGGGATGCGCCCGAACCATTCATACATCTGCTGTTCCATTCTGGCCTTCTGCCAGCCTCCGGCGCGGAGCATCACCTGTTCTGCCTGGCCGAGGACATATCGTCCCTTTTTGGCGAACGAGTCTGACGCCCACATGAAGCAGAGGTCAGCCTCTATCAGGTGTTCGTGGTCAGGGTTATGGATGCTGCCGGTATCGCTGAGGATTTGTCGGCTAATCCACTCATGCACTTCGTTTGCAGGAATCAGCCTGGTGTATGGCTGCCAGTTTTCGGAGGCGATGAAGTTAACCGGCGGATATGGCCTGCGCTCGTCATCGTTAGCCATGGCTTACTCCGTTGTTTGTTCTGTCTGCTCTTCCGGCACTGGCGTGAACTGCACGCGCTTCACATCGGCCGGAGCAAAATACAGCCACTCGCCCGTCTCGGTCGCCAGCGGCACAAAGCCGTTCACCAGCTCAGGCTGACGTCGTGACATCTTGCCCGTGTACTCGCCGCCGTCGTTCGTAGTCAATTTGATGATGTAGATGTCGGACATTGAGAGCCTCTTTATCCGCTTTTGGGGATATTTGGTTGATTATCCGTGATACAGGATAACCATTATCAAGCCCACCAGCAGGTGAGCTTTGGAATGGCTACTGGCGGTCAATATGCTCGTAGCGAGAAACCGTCTTTCCGTTCTGGTTCATCACGTAGGCGACTTCTCCCGGCTTCAGGAACACATTTTTGTCCATTCCTGATACCGCGATGCTCTGCTGACCAGGATTGAACCCTACGCTCAACCCGCAATGAATCTCTTCGCCGCCACTTGGCGACATTACTTTTACTGTTAACATCCTTCTGCTCCTGCTTCTTCTGGTAATAAAAAGCCCCGCGGATGCGAGGCTGTGAGAATTTGCTACGGTTAAAGTCCAGAGGAGAGACTGTGTCAGAACCTCAGGGATGAGGATCTATTTCTCCTGGGTCTGCTTATCCCATTCCTCGCGGAACTTGGATGGGTTATCGAAACCTTC
>CAMKZP010000525.1 GCA_946477805.1 uncultured Enterobacter sp. | reverse complement strand
GCAGCGTCAGATGTGTATAAGAGACAGGTTACACGCCAGGTCTGACGCCGAGCGTGTGGCAAATGGCGTAGCTCATCTCCGCGCGGTTCAGCGTATAGAAGTGGAAGTCCTTCACCCCTTCACGACTTAAGATCTTCACCATGTCCATCGCGATACTTGCCCCTACCAGCTTGCGTGTTTCCGGGTCATCGTCCAGCCCTTCGTACATTTTAGACATCCAGTGCGGAATGCGCACGTTGGTCATATCGGCAAATTTCTTCGCCTGTTTGAAGTTCGACACCGGCAGGATGCCCGGAATAATTTCGACGTCGATACCCGCAGAGACGCAGCGGTCGCGAAAGCGCAGATAGCTCTCCACGTCGAAGAAGAACTGCGTAATGGCGCGGTTTGCGCCCGCGTCCACTTTACGCTTCAGGTTGAGCAGATCCGCCTGCGCGCTTTTAGCTTCCGGGTGGACTTCCGGGTAAGCGGCAACGGAGATGTCAAAGTCTCCAACGTCCTTCAGCAGCGCGACCAGATCGGTGGCATACATGTCTGGCTTACCGCTTCCCGGCGGCAGATCTCCGCGCAGGGCAACGATATGGCGAATGCCGTTGTTCCAGTAGTCCTGGGCAATCGCGCGCAGCTCGTCGGGCGTGGCGTCAATGCAGGTCAGGTGCGGCGCGGCTTCGAGCCCGGTTTTGTCTTTAATGCCCTTAATAATGCTGTGCGTGCGGTCACGCTCGCCTGAGTTGGCGCCGTAGGTGACGGAGACAAACTTCGGCTTCAGGCTGCTCAGGCGATCGATAGAGCTCCACAGGGTTTGCTCCATTTCACTGGTGCGCGGCGGGAAAAATTCAAAAGAGACGTTAATCTGGCCGTTTACCTCGGCCAGGCTCTGATTCAGTGCTTCCCGCTGGTTGGCGTGAAAAAAGCTCATACCTTACCTCTATCAATCGCGTGTGGTGTTTGTTGTTATGTGAACTTCTATACGTTTAGACGTCCAGATGTAAAAATGACGGAAAAGCGCAGTGGCGTCAACTGAAAAATAGACTCTGTGCAGGAAACGGAAACTTTTGTACGTTGCGGATAAAAAGGGCCAGCAGCCCCGGCCGCCGGAAGCGAACAAATGCTTACCGTTATTTATCAGGCTTGATCTTCATATCGGGCAGGCTGGAGCCGGTCGTTCTTTCCGTAAAATCATTAATTTTCCGGCCTAATAAGGTGATAATCGGCCCGGAAAATACGCCGCCCAGACCGGCCAGCATCAGGATTTTGTCGTTCTGCCCGTTATGGGCCAGCGCCACGACGCTTAATATAAATCCGCTGAAGCAGGATATAATGACCTGGCAAATCACCAGAGATATGTCGCTGAACGACATACGACCGCGCTTCGTCATAATATACCGCACAATGCCTCCCCACGCGGCCATCCCAAAAATGGAGAGAATGACTTTGTGATCGACATTAATAATGTCTCTGAACGTTGTTGTTGCTACGCTAACCATAATAGATACCTCATAACTCATGAAATAAAGTGAACGAGGAAAGAGTACTGCAGCGCGACTGACGGGAAAAATCACATATTCCCATTTAAATCTGTGATAGCTAGCGGCCTGATTCGACATAAAAAAAGCGGGGAAGGTTATCCCCTCCCCGCGTCGGTGAGACTGTAATGATGTTTTCACAGCCGCTTATTTACAGGTTTTGATCTCTTTCCACTGTGACCATTCGCCGGTGAATTCCGGGTTGCCCGGCTCGTTGTTCTGAGTCCAGTAGTTAGCCAGATACTGTTTACCTTTCCAGTTCACCTTCTCACCGCCGTAGTAAATTTGGGAAGATACCCAGCTGTCAGCGCAGGTTTTACCGGTATCCGGTTTTGGCAATGGCTGCACCTGAGGAATAACCGTTAAGGTATATGAAGCAACGTCGCTTTTCTTACCGTCAGACACGGTCAGGCTAAAGGTGTACTGTTTTTTGGCAGTCACGACAGGTGCGACAAAGGATATGCTGTCACGATCGTTCCCCTCAAGCGTGGTGCCATTCGGCAGCAGCCAAGTATAGGTAAGCGGATCGCCGTTGGCATCACTTGAGTTCGACGCATTAAGCGTCACGTTCGCCTGGCCTTCAACTTCACCCACCGGACCGGTGAGTACCGCGACAGGGGCAACGTTGGTATCAGCCGGTACAGGGGTCGGCGTTGGATCAGGCGTTGGGGTCGGAGTTGGTGTTGGGGTTACCGGCTCTTCTTTACCTGAATCATCGACAATTTTCACGTTAAAGAAGTGCTGTACGCAGCGCTTGTAGTCACCCTCTTTGAAGGCGGAGAAAGGCGTTTGATAACCGACCAGCTGACAGGAATAGGTCTGCCCGGTTGCCGTATTTGGATCCCAGCCCCAATCCTGTTCCCAGTATTGCGGCAACGCGCCTGCGCCACCTTCGTCAAACTGCTTCATATTTTTGCAGCCAAGCACTTCGTCCGGCGCGATGGGCACTTTCAGATATTCAGCTTCGCTTCTGTAGTAGGAGATGCGGTTCTCGCCCTGCGCAATTTCCGTTGGGCCGCCGCACTCCACGCCGCCGTTAATAATCTGGATCGTGACGCCGAATCCCGGAACCAGACCGTTCTCTTTATCATGCGCGTTCGGCTGCCAGGTGCCGTCAATGACGTGCAGCATACTTGGCTTAGGTGCCTGAGGCGTGACGTAGAAGAACACGGCGCTGGCGAGGTTCAGCCATGTGTCAGCCACCAGTTCAGGCTTGTCGAGCAGGGTTCTCACCGTGCCAAACATGGCATCGGAGAAAGGTCCATAGTTGTAGTTATAGGAGAGCTGTTTCGCCCCGCGGCCAAAATAGCTGACAAAGTCACCGTCTTTATCCTTGCCGCACGGCCAGGTTTGCCCCTGCCACACGTCAGGATCTGTCTCTTATACACATCTCCGAGCCCACGAGACAGGCAGAAATCTCG
>CAMKZP010000524.1 GCA_946477805.1 uncultured Enterobacter sp. | reverse complement strand
CCTCCGACCCACTGGTCCCAAACCAGTTGCGCTACCAAGCTGCGCTACTCGCCGAATGCGGAGCGCATCTTACTGCTGAGGTGCGCCCCCGTCAATCCCTTAATTTCAAAAAGCCATTCAACTGGCGATATTCTCGCCAGGCGCCCTACTGCGCGGCTTTTGCAGCGTTATCCGGGACTTTACACCAGTTGTTGTTTTCGTTAATTCCACCGTCCGCAGAGGTGTAGCCCAGGCAGCCCATGATGGTGTCGTACAGCTCAACGTGACGACGTGGCACCTTCATCTCCGCCTCTTTCTTCAGATGGTCAAACATCTTCGCTTTTTCCGGGTCTTGCAGATAGGTATCAGACATCCACACCATCATTGGCACACGGAACTGCTCCGGTGGCGCCATCTTGCGCGGCGTACCGTGCAGGTGCTCAAACTCATTAATAGACTCGCCGTGATCCGCCGCATAGAACACAATCGCTTTCTTATCGCGCACCTGGTCAATAACAGACTTGATAAAGTGATCGACATACAGGACGGAGTTGTCATAGGAGTTAATCAACTGCTCTTTGGTACAGTCTTTATCCACGCCAACACATTCCGGCGTCCATTTCGCGAAGCTACGCGGATAGCGCTGGGTATAGTTAAAGTGCGACCCTTTGGTATGCAGGATGATCATGTGCTTACCGTCCGGATTACCGTTTAGCGACATTTTCATCTCGTCGATCAACAGCATGTCATCCACCGGTTTGCCGCGGTTACGCGGCTCCGCGCCAATCTGCTCCCGGTAGGCGATATTCTTCGCCATGGTGTTGCTGTAGAACCACATCTCGCTTTGCATCGCATACAGATCGGAGGTGAACCCCAGCTGATGCAGCACGGAGAAGACGTTCTGCTCTTTAAGCGTTCGCTGCGGGTTATCATCCGCCCCGCCCTCGCGCACGAACATGCAGCGCAACGAAAGCTTGGTGGCGGTATCACAGGAGTAGCCGCGATAGGCGACCAGATTTTTCTCCTGCGCGAGCTGCGGCGTAGTGTCACGGTCATAGCCCAGAATACCCATGTGATCCCAGCGGGTGGTTTCGCCGATAATAAAGATGACGTAAGTGTCATTGATATCTTTCGGCGCCTCGTAGGTAAACTTCTTCGCCGGGTTCATCAACGATTTATTATCAGAGGATTCATCCACCTGCGCCCAGGCATATAACCCCAGCGCGGAAATCCAGTTAGACGGCAGATAGGAGTTCGCCACCACGCCGCCATAGCTTGGCATATCGACGCCCGAGGTACGCTCATCCTTCTTCTGCTTCACGTCCAGCAGGCGAATAGGCCCCCAGACCATCAAACCGGCCAGCAGAACGACGACAACGCTTCTGAAACGCTTTCCAGGGGTGCGGATCTGGTGCACCAGGGTGTAGCGGCAGCGGTTGCTCCAGATGAGCAACAGCGGCAGGGCGCTCACCGCCACCAGCCAGAGAATAAAATGCAGGCCAACGACCTCTTTCGAGAGATCGATGTCCGTGGTCATCACCGAGGCAATAATGCCGTAGCCAATCACCACGTTCATGAAGGTCATGTAATAGCTGGCCCCGGCCGAGCAGAGCACGACGAAGGTTGCCAGCACGCGCCATGCGCGGCGGCCAAACAGCGAAAGAAGACGGAATAAAAAGAAGGTGACCAGTACCGCGGCGACCAGTTCGACAACCGCTGCAATTCCTTTCCAGACGGTAAAATCCTGCGCGTAACCGTCAAACCGACGGAAAAACACTGCGCCATTCATAAACAGGCCGATGTACAACGCCAGCAAAAAGCAGAGCTTTTGTTGCGCCATCGATTTAATGTATTTCATGCAAGCTACCCGGAAAAAGGGACGGTACTACCGCCCACCTCACGATAAAAAAGTGGACAGATTAGATATACGCTCAGGGGATCGTTATCAGAAACGTCTACAAGCGTGGTAAGTAGACCACAGGGAAAGGAAAAAGTGGCAGCAGAGAATGTGATCGGGACAGTTTTTTACAAAAAGCTATTCCGGAAGCAGACAATTTCGTCCGGGACGGGATTTTTAGATCATTAAAAAGGCCGGAAAACCGGCCTTTTTAATGTTCGCATCAGGCATGCGCTTCGTTAAACACCTCGCGCTGAGGCTGGCGAATGGTGGTCGATAGCGCCAGGGAGACGATCAGCAGGGCAAAGATAACGCAGAAGGTCACATAGAACCCACCAAACAGCGAGGCAATCAGGGAACCACAGATGCTGCCGATCCCGAAGCCCAGATAGATAACACCGTAATTTTTCGCCAGGTTGTTCAGGCCGAAGAACTCGCTCACCAGCGACGGGAAGACCGTAATAGTGCCGCCGAAGTTGAACGCCACGCAGGCGATTGCCGCAAAAAAGGTCGCTTCATTCAGCGGAGCAAACAGCAGGGCCGCCATGCCCACCAGCGAAACGACCTGACCAATCGTAATCACGCGAATACGGGAAATCTTGTCGGAGAGGATCCCCAGCACCAGACGACCAGAGAGGTTGGCAATAGAGATTACCGTCACCGCATTCGCTGCCGTCGCCGCGTCGAGCTTCACCATTCCCTGCGCGATATCTTTCGCCACGCCAATCACATACAGACCGCTCATGCAGGCCGTCAGGAACATCACCGCCAGCATCCAGTACTGCGGCTTGCGCATGGACTGCGCGAGGGTGAAATCATTCTCCACCACGCCGTTCACGGATTTTACCTCCTGCTGCGGCGCATCTTTCATCAGCGTGGCGCCAAACAGGATCATGACCAGCACGATGGCGCCCCAGATCATGAAGGTCTTCTCAAGGCCAACGGACGCCAGCAGGTGGGAGTCGATAAATTTAAAACCGAGGCTGCCCAGGCCGTAAGAGCCGATGGCAAACGCCGAAATTAAGCCCTTACGCTCCGGGAACCACTTCACACAGTTGGAGAGCGTCAGCAAGTAGCC
>CAMKZP010000523.1 GCA_946477805.1 uncultured Enterobacter sp. | reverse complement strand
GGATACCGGCCTGGCCTTCCGCTACGGCGGCGAAGAGTTCCTCGCGCTTCTCACCGGCGCGGATGAGAAAGCGGCCCACGCCTGCGCGACGGAGATTTACACCGGCGTGCAGGCGCTGTCGCTACGCTACGGGCTGTCTGAAATTGGCCCGGTGGATGTGTCGATCGGCATCGCCAGCTATCCGCAGCACGCCCAGAGCGACAGCCTGCTGCGCGCGGCCGATGTGGCGCTGTACCGGGCGAAAGAGCTGGGGCGGTCGCGGATTGTAAGCTTTGGCGGGCTGGAAGGGGGTTAGCTGTTATTTTGCTCGCGCCACTGTTTTACCATCTCATCCGTCACTTCATTCTTATAGCAAATGGGGGCATAACCGCCCGCTTTACTCCACGCACTTCGCCTGCCGCACGCACTGCCGTTTCTCGCACGATTAAACGGGCACGCGCAGACGCTGGGGTAAGAGGCGATCGATTCGGCAATGACGTTATCTTTTACCTGCTCATCGGATAGTGAATGACTTTTCGCCAGGGTTTTGCCTGCTGTAAATAAAAAACACGCAGCCAAAATCACCCTCCATGATGGTGAGATGTTCATGTATTAACGCTTTATAAATAGGGGTATGCATACAATAGGGGTTGAAAAGAGAGCGTAAAGTGATTTAAGACAATTAAATTATGGAATTAGCCTCACGCTGTGGTTCGCTAAAATCTCAGTGCATTTATTACCCAGATCAGGACAACAAAAAAGACCCGCATCATGCGGGTCTGTCTGTTTAGAGAGATGAATTCAGGATCAGAACGACCAGCGCAGATTAGCGTTAACCGAGTTGACGCGGGTGTCCGCACCGTATTGTCCCTGATAGCCCACGTCCAGCGTCGCTGCGCGCGAGAGCTGTACGCTGACGCCGATATCCCCCACCATCACGTCCTCATCGACGGCCTGCCCCTGCGTAATGAACGCGTCGCTGCCCGCAAACGCCATGCGCGATGAGGTGTTCTTATCCCCATAGGCGTGCTGCCAGCCCAGCGAACCGTAGAGGTTCACGTTCTTCGGCAGTTCGGTCACGCCGCGCACCCCGAGGGTAGAGTAGAAGGTATTCATGGTTTCGTTACGCACGCTCAGCGCGGCGGCACCGCCGTCCTCCCTGAAGCTGTCGGTATGCAGCCGGATGTACGATAAATTGACGAACGGCTCGACGTTCATCTCCTGCTGGCCAAAACGGTAGCCCGCCTCGGTGAACGCCAGCAGCGAGTTGGCGTCATAATCCGAGGTCAGCCGATCCGAGTAGCCGCTGAAATCAACGCTACGCTCGCCATCTATCTTGTGCCAGGTGTAGCCCAGCGCGCCGCGAAGCGAGAACGCATCCTGTTGCCCTGCCGCATACAGGCCAAGGTGGTAGTTGTCGGTGTCCGTTGAGGAACGACGGCTGTCGACGTCGTAGTCGCCGCGGCTGTAGCCGAAATAGCCCCCGACGCGCACGTTATGATCCGCCAGCCTGCGATCCGCCCCCAGCAGGAAGCCGGTGGTGTTGCCGTCCAGCTTGCCCACGTTACCGTCGCCGCTGTTTCGGCTCCAGGAGCTGAACGTCTGGCCCCAGACGCCGTTATTTTGCGGCTCCGGCTGCTGGACCAGCGTCATCGCTAACGGCGATATCGCCAGGCTGTCGTTATCAAACGCGCGCTGCATGCGCTGGTTTAACACGTTAAATACCTGCGTGCTGCCCGCGATCAGGTTGGACTGCATTGAGGGGTAAACTTCCCCTGACAGCTGGTTGAAGGCCTCGCGCGCTTCCGGTGCGCTCAGCACCAGCAGGGAGTTGTACAGCGCCAGCGACGGGCCGCGTTGCGTGAGCGTGGAGAGCGCGCCAGCGGTATTCCACTGGTTGCTGCTGTTGGCCACGGTCTGGAAAATTCCCGGCTTGCCGCTGCCCGGGTTTTCTCCGCCAGGGTTCTCACCGCCTGGGTTTTCTCCGCCTGGGTTCTCGCCGCCTGGATTTTCTCCGCCCGGGTTCTCACCCCCCGGGTTTTCTCCACCCGGATTCTCGCCGCCGGTCTCTTTCTGGGCGATGGTCAGATCGACGGCCTCGGTGCTCTGCTTCAGCGCCACGTCCAGGAAGGCGGATTTGGAAATCGCCCCCGCGAACTGACCGTCAATTCCCCCTTCAGAGGTCAAAATACGGTAGCTTTGGCCCGTTTTGTAGCTGGTTTGCGGATCCAGCGCGGTGACCTGGACTTTGGCCTGCTCGCTGATGGTGGTTTTGCCAGATACCAACAGCTGGTCGCTGCGGCCGTCGCCAGCGATATCGACGTCATAGAAAGATTCGCCGACAAAATTCAGATAGCGCTTCAGCGTCAGCGTGCCGATATTGCCATCGCCGGGGGAGATATGGCCGCCGGAGAGGATCTCGGTCTGGCCCAGCGTGCCGTTGCCGCCCAGCGTGCCGCCGGATTTAATCGACGCGGCGCTGCTGTATCCTTGCCCGTTGCTCACGTCTGAGCCCGCCGTCGCGTTAAGGATCAGCGTCCCGCCGTTCTCGGCGCTCAGGGTCTGTACATCAAAAATATCGTCTTCAGGCTGGGTGTTGATATTGCTGGCAATAATGATTTTGCCACCGCGCGCGGTCACGTTCGCCTGAAGCGCGGAAAGATCGCCGTTCAGCGTGGTTTGCCCGGCGGTATTGATCACATCGCCTTCGCCGCTCATCGCGTTGCTGAAGACGTAGTTTCCGTCGGTATGGTTAAAGTAGACATAGCTGCCGAACAGCCCGCCCCGCAGGCTGATTGCCGTTTTTGCATCGATGGTGCCCGCGCCGCCCGCCGCGCCGAGCGTTGGCTCCGTTAAGCCGGTGCCGGTATCCATGTTGCCGCGGCTGCCGACGACCAGCGCCCCCCGGTTCGAGCCGGAGCCCGACGTCCCGACGATCAGCTCGTTGCTGCCAGCGGAAAACGCGCCGCCGTCAATCACCGACAGCA
>CAMKZP010000522.1 GCA_946477805.1 uncultured Enterobacter sp. | reverse complement strand
ACGAGATTTCTGCCTGTCTCGTGGGCTCGGAGATGTGTATAAGAGACAGGTGACGGAGCTGTCCTGTGGTGTCAGGGCTTCACGGTAGTTGTAATCGCGGGTCGAAACGCTGCCGGTTACCACCCGGTCTTCCGGGCTGATATCCCAGACGCTTTCCTGGCCGTTATCACTGGTGCGTGACGGCGGAATTACCGGGAGTTTTACGCCAAACTGATACTGCATCTGACTGTCCTGGAAAATCACCACATCTTGTTCAATGTGACTGTCCATTTCAAAACGCCAGAAAATGCCCACCTCAGCCAGCAGGCGCTGGATGAATTCAAGATCCGTCTCACGCCACTGAGTAATCAGTTCACGAACCGGATAATGCTGCGACAGGCGAAACTCAAAATCGGCCCCTTCCAGCCCGTGCGCGCGCAGGATCTGCTCCACGACTTCCGGTACTGACAGATTCAGATACACCTCGCTGCGTTGCGTGTGCTGCATCAGGGCAATACGCGGCACGATGCGCAGGGCATAGGTGATTTCATCTCCTGATACGGAGATCCGACGGAACGTATCCACCACACCATAAACCGTGCGCACCGGCACGGCTGGTGACCCATCAAAGAGCGGCGTCTGAAAGGTAAAGGAGGCCGGTTTCAGCATCACTTCACTGCTGGCAATACTCGCCGCACAGGTGACGGTGACCTCGTAACGCCACGGCTGACTCAGCGATTCGCTGGCACGAAAGCGCAGGACATCCAGGAAATGATCGCACTCATGCACATCCACCCGGTAGCGTGACAGACCCAGGATTTCATCAATTGCCTTCTGCGCCAGGCTGCTTAAGCGTTCAGTCATCGGTCATCTCCTGCTGATTTTTCTGCACAGCATCAAACTCCAGCACGATGCCCTCCTCCTCATCCCAGCCAAGCGTCAGACTGTGCGGTTTCTGCTTCGCGGCCATGTAAGTCAGCAGCTGTTGGCTCAGTACCGGCAGGATTTGCTGATTGAGCAGGCTGTCGACGTTGCGTGCGCCGGTGTCCGGCAGCAGGCAGGCGGAAGTAAGTGTGTCATACAGGCTCCCGTCAATATGCGTGGTCAGGCCGTAATGACGATGCAGACGCTTGCTCACCTGGGCGAGCTTCATTTCCACAATGGTGCGCATGGCGGATTCTGCCAGCGGACGATAAATCACTGTCTGGAAGCGGGCCAGCAGCGCAGGCTGGAAGTGGTCGCGCAGAGTCGGGCGCAGCAGTTCGTGCAGGTCCGCTTCGGTGGCGTCCGGCTGCCCGTCCAGCAACTGCATCAGGTGATCGCTGCCGAGGTTGGAGGTCATGAGGATGACGGTATTGCGAAAGTCGATTTCGCGCCCTTCGCCGTCGCGCATAAAGCCGCGGTCAAACACCTGGTAGAACAGGTTCATGACGTCACGGTGTGCTTTTTCCACCTCATCGAGCAGCACCACACTGTACGGGCGCTTGCGAACCGCTTCGGTGAGAATACCGCCCTGACCGTAACCCACGTAACCCGGAGGCGAGCCTTTCAGCTGGGAAACAGTATGTGGCTCCTGGTATTCGGACAGGTTGATGGTGATGAGTGACTTCTCACCGCCGTACAGCACGTCCGCCAGCGCCAGTGCAGTTTCGGTCTTACCGACGCCACTCGGGCCAACCAGCAGGAACACGCCCTGCGGACCGTTCTCGGACGTAAGCCCGGTTTTCGCCGCACGCAGACGCTGAGCGATAGCATTAAGGGAGGCATCCTGCCCGACCACACGTTTACCGATTTCATTTTCCAGAGTCAGCAGTTCGGTCTGTTCATCTTTCATCAGGGAGGACAGCGGCACGCCGGTCCAGTCGGCAATCACGTTCGCGACCGTGCGGGTGTCCACATCCGGCCGGATTAGTGCACCGTCCTGCTGCAGAAAATCCAGCTGTTGCTGCAGGGTGTGAATATCTGCCTGACGACTGATGTCCTGACGGCAGGCTATCAGCTCCCCGACCAGCTGGCGCTCTACCTCAAGACGGGCTTCCTGCGTTTTCAGCTCCGATTCAAGCTCCGTACGCAGCTTGTCGATGACTGCCAGCCGGTCACCGTGTGAGGATGCGCCTGCGGCAATGTCCTCCAGCAAGTCCTGTGTTTCCATCCCAAGCGCTATCAAACGGGATTTCAGGCGTACAATGGCTTCCGGCACGGTATCAAGACTCATGCGCACGCGCGCGGCGGCGGTATCCAGCAAATCAACAGCCTTGTCCGGCAGCTGGCGGCCGGTCAGGTAGCGACGGGACAGCGTAACCGCGGCACGGACCGCATCGTCGGTGATGTGCACGTTATGGTGTTCAGCATAGCGGGATTTGAGACCACGCAGCATCAGGCAGGCGGTGTCATCATCCGGCTCGTCGACCTTCACCATCTGGAAGCGGCGCTCCAGCGCGGCATCGCGTTCGAAGTACTGCTTATATTCAGACTATGTGGTGGCGGCGATAGTGCGAAGTTCGCCACGCGCCAGCGCAGGTTTCAATAGGTTGGCCGCATCTGCGCCTCCCGCCTGGTTACCCGCGCCGATGATGGTGTGGGCTTCGTCAATAAACAGCAAAATTGGGGTAGGCGACTGTTGTACAGCATCGATGACGTTTTTCAGTCGCTGTTCGAACTCACCTTTCACTCCTGCCCCCGCCTGCAACAGGCCAAGGTCGAGGGTGCGCAAAATAACCGGCTTCAGGCTTTCCGGAACGTTGCCTTCAGCGATACGTAAAGCCAGACCTTCCACCAGCGCCGTTTTGCCGACGCCTGGTTCACCCACCAGAATCGGGTTGTTCTTACGACGGCGCGAGAGAATGTCCACCATCTGGCGGATTTCAGTATCACGACCAAAGACCGGGTCGATTTTGCCTTCTCTGGCTTTGGTGGTGACGTCGAGGGTGAATTTATCCAGGGCATTCTGCAGGGCCGGGGTCAGCTCCCCCTCTTTCAGTTCTGCACCCACCGGACGGCCG
>CAMKZP010000521.1 GCA_946477805.1 uncultured Enterobacter sp. | reverse complement strand
TTCTGGCACTACACCATCCTTAACCATCTGTATGACGAAGGCAAAGTCTCCGAGCGGTTTATGATGGAGTTTCTGCACAGCCACACCAACGTGGTGTTCCAGCCTGCTTATAACAGCCCGTGGTATAGCGGGATCAACCCGTATGCGCTCGGCTTTGCCATGTTCCAGGACATTAAGCGCATCTGCCAGTCGCCAACGGAAGAGGACAAATACTGGTTCCCGGATATCGCCGGATCTGACTGGCTGGAGACGCTGCATTTTGCGATGCGCGACTTCAAGGATGAGAGCTTCATCAGCCAGTTCATGTCGCCAAAAATCATGCGTGATTTTCGCTTCTTCACCGTGCTGGACGACGGCCGGAATAACTGCCTGGAGATCTCTGCGATCCACAACGAAGAGGGCTACCGCGAGATCCGCTCTCGCCTCTCCTCGCAGTACAACCTGAGCAACCTTGAGCCCAATATTCAGGTCTGGAACGTTGATTTACGCGGCGACCGCTCCCTGACCCTGCGCTATGTTCCGCATAACCGCGCGCCGCTGGACAAAGGGCGTAAAGAGGTGCTGAAGCACGTGCATCGCCTGTGGGGGTTTGACGTGCTGCTGGAGCAGCAGAACGAAGATGGCAGCGTAGAGCTGCTGGAACGCACCCCGCCGCGGATGAACACGCTTTAAACGCGCATTTGCGCCCGTGGCGCTGCGCTTGACGGGCATAAAAAAACCTCTCGAATGAGAGGTTTTTTCTTTTAGCGGCCCTGAATGGCTAAATCGCCCGGCAGATTTTTCTGCATGCGGTGCCAGATTTCACCGGAATCATGGCCGTAGCGGCGCACCGTTTCATAGACCTGATCGTGCAGGCCCTCGGTGCAGAGCTGGCTCAGCTTGTGGTAGAAGCCCAGCGCAAGGCTGCGGGCTTCCGGGTTAGCGAAGTAGTGACGACCAATCCGGGTATACAGCCCTTTCATGCCGTTGAGGATCAGGCCATAAACCGGGTTCCCGGACGCAAACGCAAGGCCGCGGAAGATGTTGTAATCGAGGGAAGCAAACGCATCGGCGTGGTCTTCGATCTCGTTCGCGCTGGCCAGAACCGCAAGCGCATCTTCAGGATGCTGACGGAACGCGGTGCGGATAAAAATCGTGGAGATGTTGGTGCGCACGGAGAGCAGATTATCAATAAGCTGCGGCACGCTTTCGTGATCGAGACGTGCAAGCGTTTCAAGAATATTCAGCCCTGAGGTTTCCCAGAAGTTGTTTACTTTTGTTGGTTTGCCGTGCTGAATCGTCAACCAGCCATCACGGGCCAGACGCTGTAACACTTCGCGCAGCGTGGTACGGGTGACGCCAATCAGTTCAGAGAGTTCGCGTTCAGCCGGAAGAATCGAGCCCGCAGGGAAGCGGTTATTCCAGATGCTTTCAATGATGTACTCTTCCGCGAAACCCGCCGGGCTCTGCGCCTTAATGACCATAGTGAGATTTCCATTACACAGCTTTAGCAAATTGGACTCATCATACCAGAGGCGCGCAGAGGCAGGTAGCGCGGCAAAGAGAGAAAAGAGGGATCGCCGTTTCATTTTCACGAAATTTACAAAATGGCGCCGGGCCCCTCGCCAGCGGCTTTTTTACGTATACTGATGTTTTGAATCAACTGACGGGGAAGGACGTCTGTCGTGGAAATTTCATTTGGTCGCGCCCTGTGGCGCAATTTTTTAGGCCAGTCGCCTGACTGGTACAAGCTGACGCTTCTGGTGTTCCTGGTCGTTAACCCCATCCTCTTTTTGGTGAACCCGTTTATCGCCGGGTGGATGCTGGTCGCGGAGTTTATCTTCACCCTCGCGATGGCGCTGAAGTGCTATCCGCTGCTGCCCGGCGGTTTGCTGGCGCTTGAGGCCGTAGCCGTCGGCATGACCAGCGCCGAGCATGTTAAAGACGAGCTGGCGTCTAATCTTGAGGTGCTGCTGCTGCTGATGTTCATGGTGGCCGGGATCTACTTTATGAAACAGCTCCTGCTGTTTATCTTCACCCGCCTGCTGCTGAGCATTCCGTCCAAAACGATCCTCTCGCTGGCCTTTTGTCTCGCCGCAGGGTTCCTGTCTGCATTCCTGGATGCGCTGACGGTGGTTGCGGTTGTCATTAGCGTTGCCGTCGGGTTTTACGGCATTTACCACCGCGTGGCCTCTTCGCGCCCGGAAGAGGACCTGCAGGATGACAGCCACGTCGATGCGCATAGCCGTGAGGTGCTGGAGCAGTTCCGCGCGTTCCTGCGCAGCCTGATGATGCACGCCGGTGTGGGGACGGCGCTCGGCGGGGTGATGACCATGGTGGGTGAACCGCAAAACCTGATCATCGCCAAAGCCGCAGGCTGGCACTTCGGTGAGTTTTTCCTGCGCATGGCGCCGGTGAGCGTGCCGGTGCTGATCTGCGGGCTGCTCACCTGTCTTGTGGTCGAGAAATTCAGGGTATTTGGCTACGGCGCACGGCTGCCGGAACCTGTGCGTCAGGAGCTGCATAAGTTTGACCTGCAGAGCCGCAGCCAGCGCTCCCGCCAGGATACGCTGCGTCTTATCGCGCAGGGGATCATTGGCGTATGGCTAATCGCCGCGCTGGCGTTCCATGTTGCTGAAGTGGGCTTAATCGGCCTTTCCGTCATCATTCTGGCAACCACCTTTACCGGCGTAACGGACGAGCATGCGATCGGCAAAGCCTTTACCGAAGCCCTGCCGTTTACCGCCCTGCTGGCGGTGTTTTTCGCGGTCGTGGCGGTCATCATTGACCAGCAGCTGTTCTCGCCGATTATCGCCTTCGTGCTGCAGGCGGAAGCTGGCGCGCAGCTGACGCTCTTCTACCTGTTCAACGGCCTGCTCTCCTCGATTTCTGATAACGTTTTTGTCGGCACGGTGTATATCAACGAGGCGAAAGCGGCCATGGAACAGGGCGCCATCAGCGCCGGTCAGTTTGAGCTGCTGGCGGTCGCCATCAACACCGGGAC
>CAMKZP010000520.1 GCA_946477805.1 uncultured Enterobacter sp. | reverse complement strand
GCGACCATCCCCAACACCGCGGCGCCAAGGCCTCCCATGCCGAAGGCAAAACCGAAAAAGAGGCCGGAAACCATGCCGATACGCCCCGGCAACAGCTCCTGGGCGTAGACCAGGATGGCCGAAAAGGCGGAGGCGAGGATAAAACCAATAATAACGGTTAAAATCCCCGTCCATTCAAGGCTTGCGTAAGGCAAAATGAGGGTAAACGGCGCTACGCCGAGGATCGAGCCCCAAATCACATATTTACGCCCAATCTTATCGCCAACAGGCCCACCAATCACCGTGCCCGCCGCCACCGCAAACAGGAAGGCAAACAGGTGGAACTGCGCGTTTTGTACCGATAATCCGAATTTTTGCATCAGATAAAAGGTGTAATAGCTGCTGATGCTCGCCATATAGAAGTATTTGGAGAAAATCAGCACCAGAAGCACGCTTACGGCCAGGATAACCTTATTGCGAGGAAGGGGATTGATAACCTTCGCTACAGGTTTACCCTTATTCACGCGGTGCTGCGCGGCATACCAGCGGCTGATCTGCGCCAGCACCACAATCGCCAGCAGGGCGGCGAGCACAAACCACGCCACGTTGCCTTTACCGTACGGGGCGATGATCACCGCGGCCAGCAGCGGGCCGAGTGAGCTGCCGAAGTTTCCGCCTACCTGGAACAGGGACTGCGCCAGGCCGTGGCGCCCGCCGGAAGCCATGCGCGCTACGCGTGAGGATTCCGGGTGGAAGACGGAAGAACCGGTGCCCACCAGCGCGGCGGCGACCAGCACCGCTTCAAAGCTGCCCGCCACTGCCAACAGCACCAGCCCGCTCAGGGTGAAGCACATGCCAAGCGGCAGCGACCACGGCATCGGGTATTTATCCGTCCAGTAGCCCACAACCGGCTGCAGCAGCGAGGAGGCCAGCTGGAAGGTCAGGGTGATCATCCCGATCTGCACGAAGGTTAACGAGAACTCGGCCTGCAGCAGCGGGTAGATTGCCAGGATCAGCGACTGGATCATGTCGTTGAGCAGGTGAGAGAGGCTGATTGCGCCTAACACTTTGAATGAGGTGCGCGATTTCGGCGGCGACGCCGAAGCGCCCGGAACGGGCTGAGTTGATTCACTGATTGCCATAAATACCACGTCGTTTTGTTATTAGAAATGCAGGGTGTAATTATTATCCAACTAACATACCCGTCCGCGACATTTGAAGAAAGTCGCAATTCTGAAAACATATTTGTCTATTCTTGTAGGGCACTGTAATTTTTGCGTTTGTCTATTGGTCAGGGAGAGAGAGGATGAAGTTAATGAAGCGTGGCGTCGCGCTGGCGCTGCTTGCTGCGTGGGGGCTGTCCAGCCTGCCCGCACAGGCTTACGAAAACGATAAAACCTATAAAATCACCATTCTGCATACCAACGATCACCACGGCCATTTCTGGCGCAGCGAATACGGTGAATATGGCCTGTCGGCGCAAAAAACGCTGGTGGACGGTATTCGCAAAGAGGTCGCCGCAGAGGGCGGCAGCGTGCTGCTGCTGTCCGGAGGCGATATTAATACCGGCGTGCCGGAATCCGATTTACAGGATGCCGAGCCCGACTTCCGCGGCATGAATTTAATCGGCTACGACGCCATGGCCGTCGGTAATCACGAGTTTGATAACCCGCTAAGCGTCCTGCGCCAGCAGGAGAAGTGGTCTAAATTCCCGTTCCTCTCCGCCAATATTTATCAGAAAAGCACCGGGGAGCGTCTGTTCAAGCCGTGGGCGCTGTTTAAGCGTGAGGACCTGAAGATCGCGGTCATTGGCCTAACCACCGACGACACGGCGAAAATTGGCAATCCTGAATTCTTTACCGATATTGAGTTTCGCAAACCGGCAGACGAAGCGAAGCTGGTGATTCAGGAGCTGCAGCAGAACGAGAAGCCGGACGTCATCATCGCCACTACCCATATGGGCCACTACGATAACGGCGAGCACGGCTCCAACGCGCCGGGCGACGTGGAAATGGCCCGGAGCCTGCCCGCAGGCTCGCTGGCGATGATTGTGGGCGGCCACTCGCAGGACCCGGTCTGCATGGCGTCAGAGAATAAAAAGCAGGTGGACTACGTGCCGGGCACGCCGTGCGCGCCGGACCGTCAGAACGGCATCTGGATAGTGCAGGCCCACGAGTGGGGAAAATACGTCGGCCGGGCGGATTTTGAGTTCCGTAATGGCGAGATGAAGCTGGTTCACTATCAGCTTATCCCGGTCAACCTGAAGAAGAAGGTGACCTACCCGGACGGGAAAAGCGAGCGCGTGCTTTACACCCCGGAGATTGCCGAGAACCAGCAGATGCTCTCCCTGCTGTCGCCGTTCCAGAGCAAAGGCAAAGCGCAGCTGGACGTGAAGATTGGCACCCTGAATGGCCGCCTGGAAGGGGACCGCAGCAAAGTCCGCTTCGTGCAGACCAACATGGGCCGCCTGGTGCTGGCGGCGCAAATGGCGCGCACCGGTGCCGACTTTGGCGTGATGAGCGGCGGCGGGATCCGCGATTCCATCGAAGGCGGAAACATTACCTACAAAGACGTGCTCAAGGTGCAGCCGTTCGGCAACGTGGTGGTATACGCGGACATGAGCGGAAAAGAGGTGATTGAATACCTGACTGCCGTTGCGCAGATGAAGCCGGACTCGGGCGCCTATCCGCAGTTTGCGAACGTCAGCTTTGTGGCGAAAGACGGCAGGCTTAACGATCTGAAAATCAAGGGCGAGCCGGTCGACCCTGCTAAAACGTACCGCCTGGCGACGCTAAGCTTTAACGCGACGGGCGGCGACGGCTATCCGCATATCGAGAGCAAACCGGGCTATGTGAATACCGGCTTTATCGATGCCGAGGTGCTGAAGCAGTATATTCAGCAGAATTCACCGATTGACGTCAATGCCTTCGAGCCGAAAGGCGAGGTGAGCTGGCAGTAGTGTCTGTCTCTTATACACATCTGACGCTGCCGACGACTAGTCGAGTGTAGA
>CAMKZP010000519.1 GCA_946477805.1 uncultured Enterobacter sp. | reverse complement strand
ATCAGAAAGATTATAAATAATAATTCGAAGCAAAATTAAAAACCTACTTTAGTATGAGGTAGGATTGCTTTAATAAGGTAAATATCATAAGCATCTGCATGCGGAGGTGCTTATGGCCTGGCGTCCGATTCTCTACGTTATCCTCACATCCCACCCCAGACTCAGCGCGCGACGTGCCCGGCTGCGGCTGGTTGGCTAGCTTTTTGTTAACAATCGCGGTATAACACACCTTCTTTGGATGTTTAGATGTCCATACGTTTAGAAGGTAATATGCAAACAGAACACGAAAACGGGCAGCTAAAGCGCACCATGAAAACGCGCCACCTGGTTATGCTCTCGCTGGGCGGCGTGATTGGCACAGGGTTATTCTTCAATACCGGATACATCATTTCCACTACCGGCGCGGCGGGCACGCTGCTGGCGTACCTGATTGGCGCGCTGGTGGTCTGGCTGGTGATGCAGTGTCTGGGCGAACTCTCCGTGGCGATGCCGGAAACCGGCGCGTTTCACGTCTACGCGACCCGCTATCTGGGCCCCGCGACGGGCTATACCGTGGCGTGGCTCTACTGGCTCACCTGGACGGTGGCGCTCGGCTCAAGCTTTACCGCCGCCGGTTTCTGCATGCAGTACTGGTTCCCGCAGGTGCCCGTCTGGGCGTGGTGCGTGGTGTTCTGCGCGGTCATTTTCGGCCTTAACGTCATCTCTACGCGCTTCTTCGCCGAAGGCGAGTTCTGGTTCTCGCTGGTAAAGGTGATCACCATCATCGCCTTTATTATCCTCGGCGGCGCGGCGATCTTCGGCTTCATCCCGCTGCAGGACGGTTCGCCCGCGCCGGGCCTGAGCAACATTACCGCGGAGGGCTGGTTCCCGCACGGCGGCCTGCCGATCCTGATGACCATGGTGGCGGTGAACTTTGCGTTCTCCGGGACGGAGCTGATTGGCATCGCGGCGGGTGAAACGCAAAGCCCGCACAAGGTTATTCCGGTGGCGATCCGCACCACCATTGCGCGCCTGATCGTTTTCTTTATCGGCACCGTTTTTGTGCTGGCGGCGCTGATCCCGATGCAGCAGGCCGGTGTGGAAAAGAGCCCGTTCGTGCTGGTGTTCGAAAAAGTCGGCATTCCTTACGCGGCGGATATCTTTAACTTTGTGATCCTGACGGCCATTCTCTCGGCGGCCAACTCCGGGCTGTACGCCTCGGGCCGCATGCTGTGGTCGCTCTCTAACGAGAAAACGCTCCCGCGCTGCTTCGCCCGCGTCAATAAAAACGGCGTGCCGCTGACGGCGCTCTCTGTTTCTATGCTCGGCGGCGTGCTGGCACTGTTCTCAAGCGTGGTGGCACCGGACACGGTGTTTGTCGCCCTGTCTGCGATTTCCGGCTTTGCGGTGGTGGCGGTGTGGATCAGCATCTGCGCGTCGCATTTCATGTTCCGCCGCCGCCATCTGCAGTCCGGCCAGCCGCTCTCTGCGCTGCAGTACCGCGCGCCGTGGTATCCGGTGGTGCCGGTGCTGGGCTTTATCCTCTGCGTGGTGGCCTGCGTCGGCCTCTGGTTTGACCCGAGCCAGCGCGTTGCCCTTTACTGCGGGCTTCCGTTCGTCGCCCTGTGCTATGGTGCCTACTACCTGACCCGAAACCTGAAAACGCAGGAGCCTGAACATGTCGCAGAATAATCCGCTTACCGCCCTCCTTGAAGCGCAGCCCTTTGTGGTGCTGGACGGCGCGATGGCGACGGAGCTGGAAGCGCGCGGCTGTAACCTTGCCGACAGCCTGTGGTCTGCCAAAGTGCTGGTGGAAAACCCGGAGCTTATCCGAGAAGTGCATCTCGATTACTACCGCGCGGGCGCGCAGGTGGCGATCACCGCCAGCTACCAGGCCACGCCCGCGGGCTTTGCCGCACGCGGGCTGGACGAGGCGCAGTCTCGCGCGCTGATTGGCAAAAGCGTGGAGCTGGCCCGCAAGGCGCGGGAAGCGTACCTGGCCGAAAACCCGCACGCGGGCACGCTGCTGGTGGCGGGTTCCGTGGGGCCCTACGGCGCCTATCTGGCCGATGGCTCTGAGTATCGCGGCGACTACGTGCGCAGCGCACAGGCGTTTACCGCATTCCACCGCCCGCGCGTGGAGGCGCTGCTGGACGCTGGGGCAGATCTGCTGGCCTGCGAAACGCTGCCGTCGTTTGCGGAAGTAAAAGCCCTGGCGGCGCTGCTGACGGAATATCCCCGCGCCCGGGCGTGGTTCTCCTTTACCCTGCGCGATGGCGAGCACCTGAGCGACGGCACGCCGCTGCGTGAAGTGGTCAGCGTCCTGGCAGGCTATCCGCAGATTGTGGCGCTGGGCATTAACTGTATCGCGCTGGAAAACACTACCGCAGCGCTGGAGCATTTGCACGGCCTGACGGCGCTGCCGCTGGTGGTCTATCCGAACTCCGGGGAGCACTATGACCCGGTAAGCAAAACCTGGCATCATCACGGTGAAGCCTGCGAGACGCTGGCGGGGTATCTGCCGCAGTGGCTGAAAGCGGGGGCGAAGCTGATCGGCGGATGCTGTCGCACCGCGCCGAAAGATATTGCTGAGCTGAAGGCTCTGCGCTGAAAATCGCCGGGTGGCGGCTGCGCCACCCGGCAAGAAGGGCTCAGATCACGCGGCTTCCGCCAGTACAAACATCCCGTACGGGTGGATCTCCAGATAGTACGCATCGCCCACGTCCGGCTGCAGGCGCGTGGCGTTCACCTGCAGTAAAATCTCCTGCCCGTGCCAGTCGACAATCACCTCATACTGCGGCCCCATATAGGCGACGTGGCGAATAGTGCAGCGCTGGCTCTCCTCCCCGCGCTGGCTCAGCGTAATGGCCTCCGGACGCACGCCGACGGTGCCTTCGCCCTGCGCGGCAAAGTGCAGCGGGCGCGGCAGACGGTAGCCGTAAATCTCGACGCTCTCCTCGCTGAAGCGGGCCGGGAACAGGTTGGCATCCCCCATAAAGCTCGCCATAAAGC
>CAMKZP010000518.1 GCA_946477805.1 uncultured Enterobacter sp. | reverse complement strand
GCCGGGCCGACCGCTGGCTGATCGGTCTGGAACCCGGTATCGAGCGTCATGTTTTTGCTGGCCTTCTGCGCCAGCGGCAGCCAGTCGGGATAGTCGATAATTGGCATCTAAGCTCCAGGCATTAAAAAACCCGCCGAAGCGGGTTTGATTATTCAACGGATCGTGGACCAGGCGGTGCATCGTAAACATTGATTTTAATGTCAACGATATCCCCATGATTGATAAATTCCAGATCCTCTCCAGCAGGAGCAATGCCTTTAATTGTAGAGCCATCCTTTAGAGTAAAGACAAACTCTACTGCCCTGTTTGGATAAAGCTTATGAGGCTTGCCTATCTCTGTTGGTATTGATTGCACATCGTTTGGCTCAATAACCACACATATCTCCTTATAACTGACCTCGAGGTGTTCTTTTCGCAGTTGTATTGCCAGTGATAGCCTGCGATATAGGACCTCCATTATTCAAGTCAGCAATAATGGCATCCACGGTTATTGTACCATCTCCGTTGTTCGTAGCTTGAGCGTCAAATGTGGCACTCGTCATATTCTGAACGTTGATTATGACGCTAACTCCGCCCCCTGCGGTCATATCCTTGTTACTGATCACCCTGCCGTTGTCGCCCGGTATCATGTACTGCTTACCGGTACTGGCCTGGTAAATCTCAGGCATACCGCCTTCGCCAACCTGATACATCCCGCCAGCCGATACTGGACCGCCGTTCTTACGCTTTCCTGACAGTGCCAGGATGCCAGCCATAGCACCGATACCGATCGCCACCGCACCACCGAATGATGCGATGGATGACATGATGGCCGCAGGAGTCCATGCTGCAGTTGTGGCCGCCGCCGCCGCGGTAGACGTCGCCGTCGTGGTGGCAATGCCTGCTGCTTGTGCCGTGGTGGATGCTGCTACTGCAGCAGTGGTGGCCGTCTGCCCCATGATTGCCGATTTAACCCACTCAACGCCCATCTGAACGAAGGTGTTAATAAGGCTGTTCAGGACGGTATTGCCGATCGAGCGCAGCGCATCGGAAGCTGACATGCTCCCGGTGATGATGCCGGTTAAGGCATTTGACGCATTACCGGCCAGCGCATCAAAGGAATCCGCCAGTGCTTCATTGCCTGCACTCTGGTTACGGAAGATCTCCCACTGTGCAGCGATGCGAGCCTGCTCGTACTCTCTGTCAGCATTGGCGCGCAGCATAAGTGCGTTCTGGTGAGTGATAATCCCCTGCTGCTCGTAGGCCTGAATAAGCGCGAGTTTACGGGCATTTTCATTCGCCAGTTGCTGCACCGGGTCCACGCCGCCAGCAGCTTCCTGCTGCGGGCTTACAGCCTGATCGGCACGGATTTTCGCAAGGTTGGCCTGGTGGGTTGCTTCCAGTCGTTCAGATGTCTGATTGAACTGCTCCTGACTGATTTTCTTCGCAGCCAGTGCGGTTTTCAGATCCTCAACATCCTGCTTATAGCTGGCGTTTTCGCGCGCTTCTGGCAGCAGTTTCTCGGCTGCAGCCTGCGCTTTGAGTGCGTTGGCCGTATCCCATTTTGTAGCGGCGTACTGAGCAGCCAGCGCCAGCTGTTCTTTCGTTGCTCCTTTTCCAAGAGACTGCTGAGCATTCAGGATCGCCTGCTCGCGGCTCAACTTATTAGTTGAGTCGGCTGCAAGTTCTGATTGCTGTTTCAGATTCGCTAGCTTCTGAGCAATAGACTCGGACTGTGATGCGCCTTTCTTCTGCTCGGACTGGAGTGTCTTCTGCGCCTGCGTATTTTTGTACGTAGCGGCAGCGTCATCTTCCATCTGCTTGGCGTGCGGATCATCCTTCGCAAATCCGGCATCTTCGGCAGAATATTGCGCCTGCAGGCGGGCTCGGGCCTCTCCCTGCAATTTCGAGAGAGCCAAATTGCGCTCGGACTGTTTGATTAGGTTCTTCTGGCCAGAAGTAAGGTTGTCGACCTCTTTTTTCATCCCAGACAGATTGATTTGAGCCTCTCCAGCGACTCGAACGAGCTCTGTGAGCGGACCAAGGAACGTCCTGATGGCATCTGCGCCTGACTTTGTTGAGCTCTCCGTGTTCTGGAGTTCAAGGACCAGCCTCTGCAGCGCTTCAGGGGTAGGATTATTCGCCACATCGGAGAGCTGCTTGCTTAGCTCGAATGCCCGCTGTTCCGATACGCCAAATTTATCCGCAAGTGTGGTAACAGTGTTCTGGATCGCGTTAGCGTTAACGGTAAATTTCGCCCCGGCGTTCCTTGCCTGCTCCATTGCTGCAGAGTAGGTGTCAGCTGTTACACCGACTGTAGAAAGGTTTTTGTTAAATTCATCAATCGACGCAATACCACCAACGAAAGAGGTTCTCAGCTTGTCGGTAAAGCCAACGATGGAGCTGGAGGCGTCGTTGATTGATTTAGGGATCTTCGCTATGGCAGCGTTGTACTCAATCATTGCCTGATTTCTCAGGATGGTTGCTGCCTCTGCGTTGGTTCTTGCCAGGTTGGCGTACTTATCAGACAGAGCGGCCACGCCATTTTGGGAAATGGTGATCACCTTATCCATCGCTTCGGCTGCATCTTTCAGCGCGTCCATGGCGTTTTTACCGCCATTCAGCGAAGTAATCAGCACGCCAGCCAGTACCGAACCAAGGGCGATTATAGCGCCAACCACGGCACCGCCAGGACCGAACGCCCCGGCAAGCTGCGAACCCTGCTGTGCGAACGCCACCAGCGCAGACTGTCCGCCCTGCACCTGGACAATGAAGTCCTGAACCTGATAACCAGCCTGCTGCATGCTGGACTTCCAGCTGCCAGTACCTTTTGCGCCATTCTCAACGCCAGTCTTCATGTCATACAGGCGACCGGTCAATTCGCCTATCTTCTGCTTCTCTTCGTCGGTTGCTTTCGAACCGGCACGAAGTTGGGCAGCCAGGACTGCGGCACTACGCGCGCCATTCTCCTGCGCCTCGTCCAGCACCGCCAACTGGTTACCCAGTGCCTCGATGATGGATTCGGCACGACTGAATTCACTGCTCG
>CAMKZP010000517.1 GCA_946477805.1 uncultured Enterobacter sp. | reverse complement strand
GGCTCGGAGATGTGTATAAGAGACAGCATCAAGATGTTCACGCATTACCGCAGCCGCCTGCTGGCGGGTAGAAACGCCAGCTTCCGTTACCGCATTAATGGCAGCAAAAATCTCATCGTGGCGACGCACGTCGTAATCCACCGGCGCAACGTCGATGGCGATCAGGCCGCGAATACGTTCTGGCGCCAGCGCCGTCAGGGCCATCACCGCTTTGCCGCCCATCGAGTGCCCAATCAGCGTCACGTTATCCAGGCCGCTGGCATCCAGCGTATCCAGCAGATCCTGCGCCATTGCGGGGTAGGTCATCTCCTCCGAGCGCCCGGAAAGGCCGTGATTTCGCATATCGACCTGCAGAATATCGTGATCGGCAACCAGATCCCGCGCCAGCACGCCGAGGTTATCCAGGCTGCCAAAAAGCCCGTGAACCAGTACGATGGGGGAATTATTGTTCGGCGATTGTGCAGTTTGCGCTCGGGTATTCAATTTCATGGCAAAGTTCTTTTTTTACGTATGTCAGGTTAGGGTATCATGTTGACCATTCTGCCGCCCGGCTGCAAGGATCCAGTTTAATCTGACTTTTGCCGCCAGCCGGGTTTGACGCTATCCGCTGTTGGAATTTGACCCTATAATCCCAACGACTTGTATTCAGATAAGATATCGCACTGGATTAAGATGAAAACAATCGAAGTTGATGACGAACTCTATCAGTTTATTGCCAGCCAGACGCGGCATATTGGGGAGAGCGCGTCCGACATTTTACGGCGTATGCTTAAAATTTCCGCCGCTTCACAGCCTGCTAACCCAGCCACAAAAGATGTCGTGTCTCAGCCGAGCGTTGTTGCACAAGCGAAACCCGCCGTGACGCCAGTAAAAGATAAAGTGCGCGCGGTGCGTGAACTGCTGCTGTCTGACGAATACGCAGAGCAGAAAAAGGCGGTTAACCGCTTTATGCTGGTGCTGTCTACACTTTACTCACTGGATAACAAAGCGTTTGCTGAAGCGACCGAGTCGCTGCACGGTCGTACCCGCGTTTATTTCGCCGGCGACGAGCAGACGCTGCTGCAAAACGGCAATCAAACCAAACCCAAACACGTCCCGGGCACGCCATACTGGGTGATCACCAATACCAATACGGGACGCAAGTGCAGCATGGTTGAACACATCATGCAGTCCATGCAGTTTCCGGCGGAATTGATTGAAAAGGTTTGCGGTACAATTTAACCCTTGCATCAGAAGGACCAGGCAATGGCAAATCACAGCCGTGCAGGCCAACCTGCACAACAAAGCGATTTGATTAACGTCGCTCAACTGACCGCACAGTATTACGTACTGAAGCCGGCCGTGGGCAACGCAGAACACGCAGTGAAGTTTGGTACATCTGGCCACCGCGGCAGCGCGGCCCGCCACAGCTTTAACGAGCCGCACATTCTGGCCATTGCCCAGGCTATCGCGGAAGAGCGCGCCAAAAACGGCGTCACCGGTCCGTGCTACGTGGGTAAAGATACTCACGCCCTGTCTGAACCGGCGTTCATTTCCGTGCTCGAAGTGCTGGCGGCGAACGGCGTCGACGTGGTTGTTCAGGAGAACAACGGCTTTACGCCAACGCCTGCGGTCTCTAACGCCATCCTGGTACACAACAAAAAAGGTGGCGCGCTGGCCGACGGTATCGTCATCACGCCATCCCACAACCCGCCGGATGACGGCGGCATCAAATACAACCCGCCTAACGGTGGCCCGGCAGACACCAACGTCACCAAAGTGGTGGAAGACCGCGCCAACGCGCTGCTGGCGGACGATCTGAAAGGCGTCAAGCGCATCTCGCTGGATGCAGCCATGGCGTCCGGGCACGTGAAAGAGGTGGATCTGGTTCAGCCGTTCGTGGAAGGGCTGGCGGATATCGTCGATATGGCGGCCATTCAGAAAGCCGGGCTGAAGCTGGGCGTGGATCCGCTGGGCGGCTCCGGTATCGAATACTGGAAGCGCATTGCCGAGCACTACCGCCTGGATCTGACTATCGTCAACGATCACGTCGACCAGACCTTCCGCTTTATGCACCTCGACAAAGACGGCGCAATCCGTATGGACTGCTCCTCCGAGTGCGCGATGGCGGGCCTGCTGGCGCTGCGCGACAAATTTGACCTGGCGTTCGCTAACGACCCGGACTATGACCGCCACGGTATCGTCACTCCTGCCGGGCTGATGAACCCGAACCACTATCTGGCCGTTGCTATCAACTACCTGTTCCAGCACCGTCCGCAGTGGGGCAAAGAGGTGGCCGTAGGTAAGACTCTGGTCTCCTCCGCGATGATCGACCGCGTGGTCGACGCGCTGGGCCGTAAGCTGGTGGAAGTGCCGGTGGGCTTCAAGTGGTTTGTTGACGGTCTGCACGACGGCAGCTTCGGCTTTGGTGGCGAAGAGAGCGCGGGCGCCTCGTTCCTGCGCTTCGACGGTACCCCGTGGTCTACCGATAAAGACGGCATCATCATGTGCCTGCTGGCGGCGGAAATTACCGCGGTCACCGGTAAAAACCCGCAGGAACACTACAACGAGCTGGCGGAACGTTTCGGTGCGCCAAGCTATAACCGTATTCAGGCCGGTGCGACGTCAGCCCAGAAGGCGGCTCTGTCCAAACTCTCTCCGGAGATGGTGAGCGCCAGCACGCTGGCAGGTGACCCGATCACCGCGCGTCTGACGGCGGCGCCGGGTAACGGTGCCTCTATCGGCGGTCTCAAGGTAATGACCGAAAACGGCTGGTTTGCCGCGCGTCCATCCGGTACGGAAGATGCGTACAAAATCTATTGCGAAAGCTTCCTCGGCGCTGAGCACCGTCAGCAAATTGAGAAAGAGGCGGTAGAGATTGTGAGCGAAGTGCTGAAAAACGCGTAAGTGCGGTTTGTGTGCCGGGCGGCTCCGGGTTTGCCCGGCCAACAAAAGCGGGTGTGGGCTGATGCCCTCACCACGGCCCTCTCCCACAGGGCTGAGGGATCCCCAGTAATCTGGTCATTTATTCAGGACCAGATTACTGTATTC
>CAMKZP010000516.1 GCA_946477805.1 uncultured Enterobacter sp. | reverse complement strand
ACATCAATCTCTGCCAGCGCGCGGTTGATGTTGCCCCGCGCTTCAGGTGACAACGTCACGTAATCCGCAGCCAGCCTTTTACCATGTCGAGCAGCCGCTGGTTCGCCAGGCGCGATTCAGCTCATCAGTTACGGCCGCCAACTGTTAAGCCAGACTGATGTTTAAAATGCCCTCTTCAACGGCCATATTGTCTAAAAACTCACCGCTATTCAGCGCGTTGCGATGCTTATCTGCTCTGACCACACGATTTCCTTCGACGAGCATCACTTTCGGTACGGTAATATTTTGCGTCACCTGTTAATTGCGGGTAGGATGCCTCGCCATGTTTCACCTTATCCATACGCAGAATGACTGGAAAGGCGGCATGTGCCCGCGCAGAAGCAATCGTTTGTTTCGCTCTCTGCCGGGCAGGACTATCACGTTAATGGTTCAGACAGGCAAACAGGTAACTCAATGAAAACAAGCAACAAAAGCGCAGCCGATCATCACGCTGCGAAACGTCGCTGGTTGAACTCTCATGAAGAGGGCTACCACAAAGCGATGGGCAACCGTCAGGTTCAAATGATCGCCATCGGCGGCGCTATCGGTACAGGTCTGTTTCTAGGCGCTGGCGCGCGCCTTCAGATGGCGGGCCCCGCGCTCGCGCTGGTCTATCTGGTGTGCGGTATCTTCTCCTTCTTTATTCTCCGTGCCTTAGGCGAACTGGTGCTGCATCGCCCGTCGAGCGGCAGCTTTGTCTCCTATGCCCGTGAATTCCTCGGCGAAAAAGCCGCCTACGTGGCGGGCTGGATGTACTTCGTCAACTGGGCGATGACCGGCATCGTCGATATCACCGCCGTGGCGCTGTACATGCACTACTGGGGCGCGTTCGGCGATGTACCGCAGTGGGTGTTTGCCCTCGGCGCGCTGGCAATTGTCGGCACCATGAACATGATCGGCGTGAAGTGGTTCGCTGAGATGGAGTTCTGGTTTGCGCTGGTGAAAGTGCTGGCCATCGTGATTTTCCTCGTCGTCGGTACGGTTTTCCTCGGCAGCGGTAAACCGCTGGACGGCAACGCCACCGGCTTCCACCTGATAACCGATAACGGCGGCTTCTTCCCGCACGGCCTGCTGCCTGCGCTGGTGCTGGTTCAGGGCGTGGTGTTCGCCTTTGCCTCCATCGAACTGGTGGGTACGGCGGCGGGCGAATGTAAAGATCCGCAGACGATGGTGCCAAAAGCGATTAACAGCGTGATCTGGCGTATCGGCCTGTTCTACGTGGGTTCCGTGGTGCTGCTGGTCCTGCTGCTGCCGTGGAACGCCTATCAGGCGGGCCAGAGCCCGTTCGTGACCTTCTTCTCTAAGCTGGGCGTGCCTTATGTGGGCAGCATCATGAACATCGTGGTGCTGACGGCGGCGCTCTCCAGCCTGAACTCCGGCCTCTATTCCACTGGCCGTATTCTGCGCTCGATGTCGATGGGCGGCTCTGCGCCGAAGTTCATGTCGAAAATGAGCAAGCAGCAGGTGCCTTACGCGGGCATTCTCGCCACCCTGGTGGTGTACGTCTTTGGCGTGTTCCTTAACTACCTGGTCCCGTCTCAGGTCTTTGAGATCGTCCTGAACGTTGCCGCGCTGGGCATTATCGCCTCCTGGGCGTTTATCGTGGTGTGCCAGATGCGTCTGCGCAAGGCAATCAAAGACGGTAAGGCCGCAGACGTCAGCTTCAAAATGCCGGGCGCGCCGGTGACCTCGTGGCTTACCCTGCTGTTCCTGTTCAGCGTGCTGGTGCTGATGGCGTTCGACTACCCGAACGGCACCTACACCATTGCGACCATACCGCTGCTGGCCGTGCTGCTGATTGCAGGCTGGTTTGGCGTGCGCAAGCGCGTGAACGAAATTCACAGCACCGCGCCGGTTCATCCTGATGAAACGCCGGACCGCCCGCTGGTTGAAGAGACCTCGCGGTAATAAAAAAGCCGGGTGGAGGCTACGCCCCATCCGGCCTGCAGTTTTGTATGACACGCCCGGCAGGCGCAGCGCCGCCGGGCAATACGCACATTACAGCGCGATGCGGATCACGTCGTCAGGCTGGGTCGCTTCCTGCTGGCGAGTGGACTTCTGTTTCACCGTCACGTACAGCGTTTTGCCATCGGCAGAGAGCGCCAGGCTGTTCGGATGGACAGGCGTATCGTAGGTTTTCGTCACTTTGTACGTTTTCGCGTCAATCACGCTCACCTTTCCTGCCTCACGATGCGTCACGTAGGCTTCGTTACGCGCCGGGTTAAACAGCACCGCCAGCGATTCGGGTGCCGAAACTTTTTCCAACACGCTGCCGTCTTTCAGGCTCACCACCAGCACTTCAGGCTGTTTTGAATCGGTCACGAACGCGCGCTGCCCTGCGGTATCCAGGCTCAGGTTCAGGTAGAAGTGCTCTTTCCCGTCGTCCTGCAGCTTTTTGCGGCTCAGGATTTTGTGGGTTGCGGTATCAATCGTGACCAGCTCGCCGTCAGCATTGGTGGTGTACAGGCGTTTTGCCTGCGCGTTCAGCGCCAGCCCCGTGGCGAACGTTCCGGTGTTGGCGATAGTGTCCTTGAGCTTCAGCGTTGCGCCGTCAATCACCCAAATCACGCTCTCTTTCCCGATGCCCGTAATGTAAACCGTGTTGGTGGTGTCATCCGCCACCAGCTGGCGCGGCTGCAGCGGTTTAACCGTTTCGCTGCGTTTACGATCGTCCAGCACCAGGCGCCCTTTCACGTCGCCCGTTTTGGCGTCAATCGCGGTCACCGCGCTGCTGGTGGTGTTGCCAAACCACAGCGTCTGGGTGGCGCTATCGATTGTCGCGCCAAAAGGCTTGAGATCGTTATGAATGGCCTGCGTCACTTCCAGCGTGACCGGATCCAGACGGTACACGATGCCGCCCTTATCGGTTTTACGGCTTTGCGACGTCGCAACCCACAGCGCATTCTCCTGCTGGCTCAGGGCCATTTCGTAGGCACCTTTACCTACCGCTTTGCGCAGCATCTCTTCGGCAGCGTGCGCCTGGAACGATCCGGCCAGCAGCAA
>CAMKZP010000515.1 GCA_946477805.1 uncultured Enterobacter sp. | reverse complement strand
GGGAGGCAAATACGTGCTTCACCGCTACCAGCACCGCGTCGTAGCCCTGAACGTTCAGGAAGGTTTCCTGCTGTCCGGCAAACGAGGCGTCCGGCATATCTTCTGCGGTGGCAGAAGAACGGACGGCGAAAGAGGCCTGCGCGTCGTCAGCGGAGAGCTGATTGTAGGCCTCGTGAATAGCGTGTTCCAGTTCCGGCTGGAAAGGCGTGTCGATAATCCACTGGCGGATTTGCGACCCGGCTTTGGCAAGCTCGGTTACGTCGTCAATATCCGTTTTATCCAGC
This sequence comes from uncultured Enterobacter sp., assembly GCA_946477805.1. Taxonomy (GTDB): domain Bacteria; phylum Pseudomonadota; class Gammaproteobacteria; order Enterobacterales; family Enterobacteriaceae; genus Enterobacter. The sequence goes on along the minus strand of CAMKZP010000515.1, from coordinate 2,759 downwards.
AGGTCGTAAATGCGCTGGTTTACGCCGCTCTGGTCTAAAAACAGGTTAAACGCATCGGCAGTTGTGGCAAACCCGTTCGGTACGGAAACACCCATACCGGACAGATTTGTAATCATTTCACCCAGGGAGGCATTTTTGCCTCCAACTCTGTCTACATCATTCATGCCGAGTTGGTTATACCAAAGCACCAGCGGTGACGAGCCATTGTTGGACATCGAAACAATCCTTTTGTGATATTTGATCGGAGTAAGAAACGCCTGACTACGTATTTATACTGGCATATTTACTTGCGCTAAAAAAACGGTGAATCGTGTAAGCAATTTAAATTTTCAGTTTTTCGGACACTTTCCCTGCAACCGCTAACCCGATGATTCCTATAGATTCCATCAAAAACCACAGAAATAAAGCAGCTATTTGAAAAATGAAATCCACTTTTCAGGAAAATTAAAAACACCATTTCATTTTAAATTAGGACAACTTCTTTACTGTGCAATTAACTTTTTTAATTTATGCTTTCAGACAATTAGGGCCGATATTCAGGGTGGGTAAAATGGATAATGCTGTCGATCGCCACGTTTTTTATATTTCTGATGGGACGGCGATCACCGCCGAGGTGCTGGGCCACGCGGTGATGTCCCAGTTCCCCGTTTCCATTAACAGCATTACGCTGCCGTTTGTGGAGAACGAGAGCCGCGCCAGGGCGGTAAAAGACCAGATTGACGCGATTTTCCAGCAGACGGGCGTGCGCCCGCTGGTCTTCTATTCCATCGTTATCCCCGAAATTCGCCAGATCATTCTGCAAAGCGAGGGGTTCTGTCAGGATATTGTGCAGGCGCTGGTGGCTCCGCTGCAGGGGGAGCTAAAGCTCGACCCCACGCCGATTGCCCACCGCACCCACGGGCTGAACCCCGGCAACCTGATTAAGTACGACGCCCGCATCGCGGCGATTGATTACACCCTGGCCCACGATGACGGCATTTCAATGCGAAACCTCGATCAGGCGCAGGTCATTTTGCTTGGGGTATCGCGCTGCGGCAAAACCCCCACCAGCCTCTACCTGGCAATGCAGTTTGGCATTCGTGCGGCAAACTACCCCTTTATTGCCGACGATATGGACAACCTGGTCCTGCCCGCCGCGCTAAAGCCCCTCCAGCACAAGCTGTTTGGCCTGACCATCAACCCGGAACGGCTGGCGGCGATACGCGAAGAGCGCCGCGAGAACAGCCGCTACGCCTCTATGCGCCAGTGCCGCATGGAGGTCTCAGAGGTGGAAGCCCTGTACCGCAAGAACCAGATCCCGTGGCTCAACAGCACCAACTATTCGGTTGAAGAGATCGCCACCAAAATCCTCGACATCATGGGACTGAATCGCCGCATGTACTAATATGCTAGTACAATAGCTCGAGTTCAGCTATCATAGTGCGCATCGTCGGGGCGAATATGCCCCGAACTTGAAATCAGCAGGGATTGGTTTAAGGTGATGCCCATCACTTCCCGGTAGTCTGCCGATGAAGCAAAAAATTTCTGAGATATCCCATGAATAAAACCGACGAACTCCGCACGGCGCGCATTGACAGCCTGGTGACACCGGCTGAACTGGCACAGCGGCACCCCGTTTCCGCAGGCGTTGCGGAACACGTGACGGCATCCCGCCGCCGCATTGAGAAAATCCTGAATGGTGAAGACAAGCGTCTTCTGGTGGTTATTGGCCCGTGCTCGATCCACGACCTTGATGCCGCAATGGATTACGCACAACGACTTCAGGGGCTGCGTGAGAAATACCAGCATCGTCTTGAGATCGTAATGCGAACGTACTTTGAGAAGCCGCGCACCGTCGTGGGCTGGAAGGGGCTGATTTCCGATCCTGACCTGAACGGCAGCTATCGCGTGAACTACGGCATTGAGCTTGCGCGCAAGCTGCTGCTGCAGGTGAACGAGCTGGGCGTGCCAACCGCGACCGAGTTTCTCGATATGGTGACCGGACAGTTTATCGCCGACCTGATCAGCTGGGGCGCAATTGGCGCACGCACCACGGAAAGCCAGATCCACCGCGAAATGGCCTCCGCGCGCTCCTGTCCGGTTGGCTTTAAAAACGGCACCGACGGCAACACCCGCATCGCCGTCGATGCGATCCGCGCCTCCCGCGCCAGCCATATGTTCTTGTCGCCGGATAAAACCGGGCAGATGACCATCTACCAGACCAGCGGCAACCCGTACGGGCATATCATCATGCGCGGCGGGAAAAAGCCGAACTACCACGCGGAAGATCTGGCGGCAGCCTGCGAAACGCTGGCCGAGTTTGACCTGCCGGAGCATCTGGTGGTGGACTTCAGCCACGGCAACTGCCAGAAGCAGCACCGCCGCCAGCTGGACGTTTGCGACGAGATCTGCCAGCAGATCCGCAGCGGATCTACCGCCGTGGCGGGCATTATGGCGGAAAGCTTCATCAAAGAAGGGACGCAGAAAATTGTGACCGGCCAGCAGATGGTGTACGGCCAGTCGATCACCGACCCGTGCCTGAGCTGGGAAGATTCGGAACTGCTGCTGGAGAAACTGGCGGCGGCGGTTGATTCTCGCTTCTGACGTTATTGTCGGGTGGCGCTGCGCTTACCCGACCTCCAATTCGTACCGCCGCAGGCCCGGTAAGGCGTCGCCGCCGCCGGGCGTTTCATAGTACAAATTTGATCCCGTCACACTATTTTCACAAAAACGCTTGCCGTCAATTTGCAGTTTATTGATAATGGTTATCATTGTTACAT
>CAMKZP010000514.1 GCA_946477805.1 uncultured Enterobacter sp. | reverse complement strand
CAGATCTGATGGATGCGGTGGCGGCGGCGTGGATCGGCTTCTCGCTGGCGGGCTCCGGAAAACCCAACGCGCTGGGCACGCTGGTCGGGGCGGTGATCCTCGGCGTGCTGTCGAACGGGCTGGTGATGCTGTCGGTGCCGTACTACGCGATGGACATTATAAAAGGGCTGGTGCTGGCAGCGGCGCTGGCGATGACCTACATACAAAAACGTTAACAACACAACGGGATAATAAATGAAAAAGATTGCACTCTCTTTGGTGGCGCTTGGGTTACTCACTTCTCTGCCGGGGCTGGCGGCTACGCCCGCACCGGTTCCGGCCGCCATTGCCGGCCATGACGGCCCGATCCGCATTGCGGTGATCCGCAACCTGGGCTCGGACGATAACACCACCCAGTTTGTCGCCGGAGCGATTCAGGAAGGGAAAAAGCTCGGTTTTAAGGTCAGCACCTTTTTAAGCAACGGTGATGACGCCAAATTTCAGGATTTCGTTAACCAGGCGATCGGCCAAAAGTACGACGGGATTATTCTCTCTCAGGGCCGCGATCCGTACTCCACCGCGCTGGTGAAGAAAGCGGTGGATGCCGGGATTAAAGTCGCCGTGTTTGATACCGCCGTTAACGGCGAGATCCCGGGCGTGACCGTGACCCAGCAGGACGATGCCTCTCTGACCAACCTCTCCTTCGGCCAGCTGGCGAAAGATTTCAACGGCAAGGCCAATATCGTCAAGCTGTGGGTGGCGGGCTTCCCGCCGATGGAGCGCCGTCAGGCGGCGTATAAAGAGCTGCAAAAGCAGTATCCGGACATCAAAGAGCTGGAGTCCATCGGCGCCGTCTCTTCTGACGTGCAGGGCGATACCGCCAACAAGGTGGGCGCAATCCTGGCGAAGTACCCGAAAGGTAAAATCGACGCCATCTGGGGCACCTGGGACGCCTTCAGCCAGGGCGCGTATAAAGCGCTGAAAGAGAACGGCCGTACCGAGATCAAGCTCTACAGCATCGACATCTCCAATCAGGATCTGCAGCTGATGCGCGAGCCGGGCAGCCCGTGGAAGGTAAGCGTGGCGGTGGATCCGAAGCTGATAGGGGCGACCAACGTGCGCCTGATTGCCAACAAAATTGCCGGGGAAACCACGCCTGCGACGTACGACTTCAAGGCGGCGGCCATTCCTCAGGCGCTGCTCGCCGCCCAGCCTGGCGCGGTGAACGTGGCGTCTCTGGGTAAAATCATTCCGGGCTGGGGCCAGACGGAAGATTTCATCGCCCCGTGGTTTGCGACGCTTGCCGCTAAAAACAAGTAAAACCAAGCCGGGTGGCGTCAGGTGCGGCCTGATGCCCTCACCCCGGCCCTCTCCCACAGGGAGAGGGAGAAAACCAAAAGGAGCTCAAGGTGACTTCTTTACCCCCTCCCGACTACAGCCGCAATATGCGGCTGATTGGCCATAGCGACCAGGGCGGTCGCCCGGACGGCGTACAGCTGATGGTGCACTGCGGCTTTGCGTACATCGGCCATATGGTGTCGCAGGGTTTTTCCATCGTCGACGTGCGCGACCCGAAAAACCCGAAAGCGGCGGGATATGTGCCCGCGCCGCCGGGGACCTGGAACGTCCACCTGCAGGCGCACGACGACCTGCTGCTGGTGATTAACGCCCGCGATCTGTTTGCCGATGCCCGCTTCGCCGACGAAAAGGTCTATTACACCCGTCAGGTGGGCGAGACCGTCCGCGACGTGCAGGATGCAGCCTGGAGCGCCGGGCTGCGCGTCTTTGATATCTCCACGCCGGACAAGCCGCGTGAAATCGGCTTTCTGTCGCTGAGCGGCATCGGCATTCACCGCATCTGGTACGTGGGCGGCCGCTGGGCGTACGTGTCGGCGCTGATCGACGGCTTTACGGACTACATCTTCCTGACCATCGATCTGGCCGATCCGCGTAAGCCCGAGGTGGCGGGGCGCTGGTGGCTGCCGGGGATGAACCAGGCGGCAGGGGAAACGCCCGGCTGGCCGGAAGGAAAACGCTACGCGCTGCACCACGCGATTATCGCAGGCGACACCGCCTACGGCAGCTGGCGCGACGGCGGCCTGACGCTGCTGGACGTGAAGGATCGTACTCAGCCAAAACTGATTAGCCACCGCAGCTGGAGCCCGCCGTTTGGCGGCGGAACGCACACCGCGCTGCCGCTGGCGGATCGCTCCCTGCTGGTGGTGCTGGACGAAGCGGTTCTGGACAACCAGGAGGACGGCGAAAAGCTCATCTGGCTGTTTGATATCCGCGAGCCGTCGAACCCGGTGAGCATTTCCACCTTCCCGCAGCCGGATGAAACCGACTACGTGGCGAAAGGGGCGCATTTCGGCCCGCACAACCTGCATGAGAACCGGCCGGGGAGCTTTGTCAGCTCCACGCTAATTTTCGCGACGTACCAGAATGCAGGGGTGCGCGCGTATGACATTTCCAATCCCTACCGTCCGGTGGAAACCGGCGCGCTGGTGCCCGCCGCGCCCGCAAGGATGATGGACACGCGGCCGAACCGTCCGCAGGTGATCCAGTCGTGCGACGTGTTTGTGGACGCGCAGGGGATTATTTACAGCACGGACTATAACGGCGGGCTGTCGGTGATTGAGTATCTGGGATGAGTACGGTTTGAGGCCCTCTCCCACGGGGAGAGGGAGAAAACGGTAGGCCCGGTAAGCGCAGCGCCACCGGGCAAACAAGCGGCACTCAGCTGTACTGGCGCACCCGCGCCACCAGGTCTTCCACGCTGTCGATGCGCCCGGCAATCACAATCAGCGCTTTGCCGAGCGTTATCGCGTGGCGCAGGCATTCGTGCCGCATCGCCTCATCCGGAATGGTGTCGATATCCGCCACGTGGGAAAGCCCGACGCTGCGGCGGATCAGCTCGGTGCCGCAGAAGCCTATCGCGTCATGCCAGACCTTTTTCAGGAATTCAGAGGCATAGCCGGGCGTGGACAGCGCGGCGTCGCGGGTTTTTTCCGCGGCAAGCGCCTGGAAGCGTTCGGCGAACGTGCGCCACAGTTCCTGGATATCGTCC
>CAMKZP010000513.1 GCA_946477805.1 uncultured Enterobacter sp. | reverse complement strand
TTATTATCGTCGGCGCGATGACCGTCTTTGGTTCGCTGGGCGTCTCGTGGGATAAGCTGCAGTGGCTGGCCGCCGCGCTCTCGGTAGGTCTTGGTTTCGGTCTGCAGGAGATTTTCGGTAACTTCGTCTCCGGCCTGATCATCCTGTTCGAACGTCCGGTGCGTATCGGCGATACCGTCACCATCGGCACCTTCTCAGGGACCGTCAGCAAGATCCGCATCCGTGCGACCACCATTACCGACTTCGATCGTAAAGAGGTGATCATCCCGAACAAAGCGTTCGTTACCGAGCGCCTGATCAACTGGTCGCTCTCTGATACGACCACGCGCGTGGTGATCCGCCTCGGCGTGGCGTATGGCTCGGATCTGGACAAGGTGAAAGAGGTGCTGCTGAAAGCCGCGTCTGAACATCCGAAAGTGATGCACGACCCTGCGCCGGCGGTGTTCTTTACCACCTTCGGGCCGAGCACGCTGGATCACGAGCTGCGCCTTTACGTGCGTGAGCTGCGCGATCGCAGCTACACCGTAGATGAACTGAACCGCGCGATTGACCGCCTGTGCCGCGAAAACGACATTAACATCGCCTTCAACCAGCTTGAGGTTCACCTGCGCAACGAGAAAGGTGAAGAGCACACGGAAGTGAAGCGTGATATTCCGGGGCATGACCCTCACCCTAACCCTATCCCTTGAGGGAAGAGGGAACGGTCTGCTTTTACCCTCTCCCCTCCGGGGAGAGGGCAGGGTGAGGGGACACTTTCCCCTCAAAATCCCGCTTAACGATCTCCAGCGCCCTGAGCACCGTTTCCGCCGGAAGCTCATGGTTCTCCAGCAGCATAATTAAATCCACGGCCAGCTTGACCTCATCGGGTGCATTTTCCAGTGACATGTGTGTTGCTCCTGTTAACGGGTCAAACGTTCAATAACGCGCTCAATCTCATCCAGCGCCTGCCGGCATCGGGTAATACGGCCTTCCAGGGCGCTAATCTCGCGCAGTAATCGCTGCTGCTCTTCCAGCGTTTCGCTGCCGTTCAGGCATGCTTCGCGCTCGCGCTTCATCTCAAACAGACGGCGCTCAAACTCCTGGTTCTCCAGCCGCTTGCGCTGCCATTTGCCGAGGCCCGGCGACGGGCTATCCCAGGCGCGCAGCGGCCAGGCGGCGATTTCGCGGTGCAGGGCGGCGATCTGCCCGGCGAGGTGCTCCGCAAGCCAGGCCACCTGCTGCGGCTGCGCGTTCTCAACCGCGTGGCGAAGCTCGTCGAGATTGTGCTGAGTCTCCGCCAGATAATCCTGGATGAGGGTACTGCGGGTGCGGAAAAGCTGCCGGTCAAAGCGCGGCTTCAGGGTGGCGTGCCCCATCAGCGGCGTGGCCTGCTCGCGTAAGGCGAACAGCTGATTTTGTAGCGTCTCAAGAAGCAAGGCTGTTTTCAAAACGCTCTCCAGTGGTAAAGTAGCCGTTCAGTTTGATAACGATTCGCATCATGCAGCGTACTATTTTACTCATCATTGGCTGGCTCGCGGTAGTGCTTGGCACGCTGGGCGTGGTTTTGCCCCTGCTGCCGACCACGCCGTTTATCCTGCTGGCGGCCTGGTGCTTTTCCCGATCGTCGCCGCGCTTTCACCACTGGCTGCTCTACCGCTCCTGGTTTGGCGGCTATCTGCGCCACTGGCAAAAACACCGGGCCATGCCGCCGGGTGCAAAACCGCGGGCAGTGGCTATGATCCTGATTACCTTCGCCGTTTCATTATGGCTGATAAAAATGATGTGGGTGCGCATCTTGCTGCTGATCGTCCTCACCTGCCTGCTCATCTTCATGTGGCGGATCCCCGTGGTGGGTGAAAAGCAACAAAAGCACTGAAGCCTTATCATGGCTGTTGCAATTATCGCGCGCAGCCAGTAAATTCGACCGTTTTCGAGCACAGCTGCGCCTGGTCAAAGGTTAAACAATTGTTACCTTGGCCGACTCGTTGCGCGCTGTGAGTAACACTGTTTCATTTAGGCACAAACCGATGACCGCAACTGCACAGCAGCTTGAATATCTGAAAAACAGCATCAAAAGCATCCAGGATTACCCAAAGCCTGGCATTCTTTTCCGTGATGTCACCAGCTTGCTGGAAGACCCGAAAGCGTACGCGCTCAGCATTGAACTGCTGGTCGAGCGTTATAAAAACGCCGGGATCACCAAAGTCGTGGGTACCGAAGCCCGCGGCTTCCTGTTCGGCGCACCGGTTGCGCTGGCAATGGGCGTGGGTTTTGTGCCGGTGCGTAAACCGCGCAAACTGCCGCGTGAAACCATCGCAGAGAGCTACGAGCTGGAGTACGGCACCGACCAGCTGGAAATTCACGTTGATGCCATCAAGCCAGGCGACAAAGTGCTGGTGGTGGACGATCTGCTGGCGACCGGCGGCACCATCGAAGCGACCGTGAAGCTGATCCGCCGTCTGGGTGGGGAAGTGACCGACGCGGCATTCATCATCAACCTGTTCGATCTGGGCGGCGAACAGCGCCTGGAAAAACAGGGTATTACCAGCTATAGCCTGGTGCCTTTCCCGGGTCATTAATCCCGTTCCTCACAACCTCGCTCAATGAGTGAGGTTGTGATAGCATTCCCCCCCATAAATTCACCTTCCAGCGTTGCAGAGCCTGCCCATGAGTTATCAGGTGTTAGCCCGTAAATGGCGACCACAAACCTTTGCTGACGTTGTCGGTCAGGAACATGTGCTGACGGCCCTGGCGAACGGCTTGTCGCTAGGTCGTATCCATCACGCCTATCTTTTCTCCGGCACCCGCGGCGTCGGAAAAACCTCTATTGCCCGTTTGCTGGCAAAAGGTCTGAATTGCGAAACCGGCGTCACCGCCACGCCGTGCGGCGTGTGCGATAACTGCCGTGAAATCGAGCAGGGGCGTTTTGTCGACCTGATCGAGATCGACGCCGCCTCGCGCACCAAAGTGGAAGACACTCGCGACCTGCTGGATAACGTGCAGTACGCCCCGGCGCGCGGCCGCTTCAAGGTTTATCTGCTGTCTCTTATACACATCTCCGAGCCCACGAGACAGGCAGAA
>CAMKZP010000512.1 GCA_946477805.1 uncultured Enterobacter sp. | reverse complement strand
CCGGCAAACACCCCCAAGCCGGTGCCTGCAAGCCGGTTAACAACGGTTGCGGCCCGTTTATTAAGTAACAGCGCGCCGCGCGTCGAAAGCTGCGACTGGTTCGTGCTGCTGATGTGCATCCAGACGCCGACGCAAACCAGCACCAGGAAGATGAAGAAGATATTCATCACCAGGTTGCGGACGAAGTTGAGCAGTCGCCACGTCCATTTAAAGAAACCGGCAAAGATTCGCCAAAGGGTTCGCATGTATTCTCCCTAACCAGAAAATGACTGTTTCCGCCGCCACGGACGGTAATGTTGGGTTATCGTAATGACCCAACCGCCACTTGTCAGCAGGAATCGCCTGCCGCGCTGTAACAAAATCTGCCGTCGTGTTAATTTTGTGGGTAAATTTCAAGACAGGAGTTAACCAATGGACGCACTTGAACTGCTTGTTAACCGTCGTAGCGCTTCACGTCTGGCCGAACCGGCACCGGCGGGCGAGCAGCTGGAAAACATTCTGCGTGCCGGTCTGCGGGCCCCCGATCACGGCACGCTGCAGCCGTGGCACTTCTATGTTATTGAAGGCGAAGGCCGCGAGCGTTTTAGCGCCCTGCTGGAAAAAGGGGCCGTCGCGGCCGGTCAGGACGAGAAGGGCATCGACAAAGCGCGCAGCGCGCCGTTTCGTGCGCCGATGATTATTACCGTCGTCGCGAAGTGCCAGCCCGGGCATAAGGTGCCGGTCTGGGAGCAGGAGATGTCGGCAGGCTGCGCGGTGATGGCGATGCAGATGGCCGCCGTCGCGCAGGGCTTCAACGGCATCTGGCGCACCGGCCTTCTGACCGACAGCGCCGCCGTGCGTGACGGATTCTCCTGCGGCGAGCACGATAAAATCGTCGGTTTCCTCTACCTTGGCACCCCGCAGCTTAAAGCCTCCAGCACCATCAGCGTGCCGGACACCTCGCCTTTCGTCAGCCGTTTCTGATAACCCGCGCTAAACTGTCTGGATTCTGAGCATCTGCCGCAGAATTCAGACAGCCATACTTACCTCTTTACGGAATGAGCGCTACCATAGCGCGATTGAGATGACAGGAGACGTCCATGAGCGAGCAAACCATTCGTTTAACGCAGTACAGCCACGGAGCCGGTTGCGGTTGTAAAATTTCCCCGAAAGTGCTGGAGACCATCCTGCACAGCGAACAGGCGAAGTTTGTCGACCCGAACCTGCTTGTCGGTAACGAAACGCGTGACGATGCGGCAGTTTATGACTTAGGTAACGGCACCAGCATTATCAGCACCACCGACTTCTTTATGCCGATTGTCGATAACCCGTTCGACTTTGGGCGCATTGCGGCCACCAACGCCATCAGCGATATCTTCGCGATGGGCGGGAAGCCGATTATGGCGATTGCCATTCTGGGCTGGCCGATTAACACCCTTGCACCGGAAATTGCCCGCGACGTCATTGAAGGCGGGCGCTTTGCCTGCCAGCAGGCGGGGATCGCGCTGGCTGGCGGCCATTCCATTGATGCCCCGGAACCGATTTTTGGCCTGGCGGTGACGGGCGTCGTACCCACCGAGCGCGTCAAGCGCAACAGCACCGCGCAGGCGGGCTGCAGGCTGTTCCTCACCAAGCCGCTGGGCATTGGCGTGTTGACCACCGCGGAGAAAAAATCGCTGCTCAAGCCCGAGCACAGGGGGCTGGCGACGGAAATCATGTGCCAGATGAACCTGGCGGGCGCAGCCTTTGCCGGTATCGACGGCGTGAAGGCGATGACCGACGTGACCGGCTTTGGCCTGCTGGGCCACCTGAGCGAAGTCTGCCAGGGCGCTGGCGTGCAGGCGCAGGTCTGGTATCAGGACGTGCCGAAGCTGCCGGGCGTGGAAGACTACATTGCCCAGGGCGCGGTGCCGGGCGGCACCCAGCGCAACTTCGCCAGCTACGGTCACCTGATGGGCGAAATGCCGGAAGCGTGGCGCGACCTGCTGTGCGATCCGCAAACCTCCGGCGGCCTGCTGCTGGCGGTGACGCCGGAATCGGAAGCCGAGGTGCAGGCAACGGCCGCCGAGTTTGGCATCACCCTGACGGCGATCGGCGAGCTGGTTACCGCGCGCGGCGGTCGTCCGATGATTGAGATCCGTTAATTCGATGCGGTTGTTTATTGCCGAAAAGCCGAGCCTGGCCCGCGCCATCGCCGACGTGCTGCCCAAGCCGCACCGCAAAGGCGACGGCTTTATCGAGTGCGGCAACGGGCAGGTGGTCACCTGGTGTATCGGTCACCTGCTTGAGCAGGCGCAGCCGGACGTCTACGACAGCCGCTACGCCCGCTGGAACCTCAACGATCTGCCCATTGTGCCGGAAAAGTGGCGCCTGCAGCCGCGGCCCTCCGTGACCAAACAGCTCAACGTCATTAAGCGCTTCCTGCACGAGGCCTCTGAAGTGGTCCACGCGGGTGACCCGGACCGGGAAGGGCAGCTGCTGGTGGACGAGGTGCTGGACTACCTTGAGCTGGCCCCGGAAAAGCGCCAGCAGGTGCAGCGCTGCCTGATTAACGACCTCAACCCGCAGGCGGTCGAGCGCGCGATTTCACGCCTGCGCGCCAACAGCGAGTTTATTCCGCTGTGCGTTTCCGCGCTGGCCCGCGCGCGCGCGGACTGGCTGTACGGCATCAACATGACCCGCGCCTACACCATTCTCGGGCGTAACGCGGGCTATCAGGGCGTGCTCTCGGTTGGCCGCGTCCAGACGCCGGTGCTGGGGCTGGTGGTGCGTCGCGACGAAGAGATCGAAAACTTCGTCGCCAAAGATTTCTTCGAAGTGAAAGCGCACATCGTCACGCCGAAAGAGGAGCGTTTTACCGCCGTCTGGCAGCCGAGCGACGCCTGCGAATCGTATCAGGATGAAGAGGGGCGGCTGCTTCACCGACCGCTTGCCGATCACGTGGTGAACCGCATTACCGGCCAGCCCGCTATCGTCACCAGCTATAACGATAAACGGGAATCAGAACCCGCGCCGCTGCCGTTCTCGCTCTCTGCGCTGCAGATTGAGGCAGCCAAAAAGTTTGGGCTGAGCGCGCAAAAA
>CAMKZP010000511.1 GCA_946477805.1 uncultured Enterobacter sp. | reverse complement strand
TACGAGATTTCTGCCTGTCTCGTGGGCTCGGAGATGTGTATAAGAGACAGAACCGACATCGTGAAGTCGTCGAAGGTGTAGAACGCCTGCCACAGCAGCGTGAGAAGCGATCCCAGATAGACGATGCCAAACCACATCAGCGGCGCGAGCAACAGCAGGAACAGCCCAAGCGACGGCTTACGCCACAGCAGCGCCGTCATGCGGCCCATTATGCCCTGCGGTCCGGCGGTGGAGGGAACGCTCATCGCCATTTCACCTCTCCTCCTGGAGCGGCACCATGGCCTCTCGCGACCAGGAGGCGAGCACCTGCTCGCCGGGGGCAAACCCCGACGGCACCGTTGCGCCGCTCAGATTCGCCTGGCTTACCAGCAGCTTCGCGCCGTCAGCCAGCCGCAGCTCAAAGCGCGTGGCCGCCCCCTGATACTGCACCGCCTGCACCACGCCCTGCACCTGAACGTCGCCCCCTTCGTTGAGGCGAATATGCTCCGGGCGCAGCGCGTATGCGCCCTCCATTCCGCACACCTGCCGGGCTAGCGCGGCATCAAAAACGTTGGATGTTCCCACAAACCCGGCGACAAAGGGGGTGCGCGGGCGCATGTACAGCTCACGGGGCGTATCCACCTGTTCGATGCGCCCGTTGTTGAACACCGCCACCCGATCGGACATCGACAGGGCCTCGCCCTGATCGTGGGTAACGAAAATAAAGGTGATCCCCAGCTCCTGCTGAAGCTTCTTCAGCTCGAACTGCATCTGCTCACGCAGCTTGAGATCGAGCGCGCCAAGTGGCTCATCCAGCAGCAGCACGCGGGGCTCGTTGACCAGCGCGCGGGCAATCGCCACGCGCTGGCGCTGGCCGCCCGAAAGCTGCGAGGGTTTACGCGCAACGGCAAAGCTCAGGCCGACTTTTTCCAGCGCCTCGCGGGCCTGGACGTGGCGCTTTTTCCTGTCGATCCCTTTTACCATCAGGCCATAGGCCACGTTATCGAGGATCGACATATGCGGAAACAGGGCGTAATCCTGGAACACGGTGTTCACGTCGCGTTCCCACGGCGGAAGTTCGCTGGCCTCTTTACCAAAAATTTTGATCGCTCCGCCGGAGAGCTGTTCGAAACCGGCGATCAGGCGCAGGCAGGTGGTTTTGCCGGAGCCAGACGGCCCCAGCATCGAGAAAAATTCCCCGTCACGAATGCCAATCGTCACGCCATCTACCGCCCGGACGTCGCCGTACAGGCGGGATACGTCATTAAACTCGACCGCGTACGTCATGGTCTGCTCCCGGGCGACTAGCGTCCGCCCATGATGGCAATGTAATCCTGCGTCCAGCGGCTGTAGGGCACGAATTTACCCCCCTGCGCGGTCGGCGTTTTCCAGAACATGATTTTGTCGAAGGCGTTATAGCCGTTCGTTTCGCAGCCTTTCTCACCCAGTAGCGTGCTGGCTTTACATCCTTCGGCCACTACCGGCAATGAGCCAAACCACGCGGCCAAATCGCCCTGCAGTTTTGGCGTCAGCGACCAGTTCATCCATTTATAGGCGCACATCGGATGCTTCGCCTCAGCGTGCAGCATGGTGGTGTCTGCCCAGCCGGTCACCCCCTCTTTCGGGAACACGGTGGCGACGGGCTGGTTTTCAGCCTTCAGGGCGTTAGCCTGATAGGGCCAGGCGCTGGACGCCACGACGCCCTCGTTTTTGAAATCGCTCATTTGAACGGTGGTGTCGTGCCAGTAACGGTGGATCAGCGCGTGCTGGTCGCGCAGCACTTTCAGCACGGCGGCGTACTGCTGTTCCGTTAACTGATAGGGATCGGTAATGCCCAGCTCCGGCTGCGTGGCCTTGACGAACAGCGCGGCATCGGCAATGTAGATAGGTCCGTCATAGGCCTGCACGCGGCCCTGATTGGTTTTGCCGTCCGGCAGGTCCTGCTTCACGAAGACCACGCTCCAGCTATCCGGCGGCGTCGGGAAAGTTTTGCTGTTGTACATCAGCAGGTTTGGCCCCCACTGATACGGGGTGCCGTAGACTTTGCCGTCAACGTTAAACCATTCGCCCTTGACGATGCGCGGGTCGATGGTTTTCCAGTTCGGGATCAGATCCGGGTTGATCGGCTGCACGCGCTTCCCGGCGATCAGCCTCAGGGAAGCGTCGCCGGAGGCGGTGACCAGGTCATAGCCCCCTTTTGCCATCAGGCTGACCATTTCATCGGAGGTGGCGGCGGTTTTAACGTTAACGGCACAGCCGGTCTCTTTCTCAAACTGCGTCACCCAGTCATAGTTTTTATCGGTCTGTCCACGTTCGATGTAGCCCGGCCAGGCAATAATATCGAGCCGTCCTTCCCCGTCGCCGATAGCCTTCGGTGGCTCTGCGGCATGCGCGGCGGCGAACGTCATGCCGAGCGCGCACAGGCTGCTGCGTGCAAATTTTTTGCTCATTAGGTGTACTCCTGTCGCAATGAAATTTAGCGGCAGCCGTGCCGTAAAAATATCTCCCTCATTAAACGTAGACCGCGCAAATGTGCCGCACCGTGCGGCTTCAGGAAATTTCATCAAGGTGTGACCGAGGGCGCATTCCCCGTTAAGTGGATTATAGACAAGGGGTTAGGCGCGGGAGGGAGTATGCAGATTTCCTATGAAGCGGCGGTGCAAGCATCGCCTTGATGACAGGAAAGGATTATTGACCTGAAGCGGCTGAACGCGTTATTCCGGCATTTCGCTGATTAATTTGCCCAGCTGGATCGCCGCCTGCTCTTCCCGCTCTCCCCACGACCAGGAGGTATTAAAACGAAAGAACGGCGCCCAGACGTCCGAGGTGGAAAACATTTTTCCCGGCGCAATGCTGATATGGTGAGCCAGCGCCTTTTCACTCAGCAGCCCGGCGTCGAGCGGTGCAGGCAGCTCCAGCCATAAAAAGTAGCCGCTGTCGTTATGGTGGATTTTGACGCCCGCGGGCATATGGCGCAAAAGCGCCTGCCAGGCTTGCTGCTTACGCTCCGCCAGCGTGCGGCGCAGGCGGCGAAGGTGGGCGTCATAGCGCTTTGTCGCCAGGTAATCCACCAGCGCCAGCTGCATGGGAG
>CAMKZP010000510.1 GCA_946477805.1 uncultured Enterobacter sp. | reverse complement strand
AGAGACAGGCTATGGATTATCAAATTAATTATTTAATAATATATTTATATGTTTAATAAAAACCGTCGATGTGAGCCGGGCCGTTTTTTATTATTTATTACGGCCTGTTATTTCGGCGTCGATCACACAAGTTAAAATTCATAATAGTGAAGCCAAAAAACATAATAGCGTGCCTCGGCCTGATTATACGAAATAGTATCGCTCAACGTTTGGGTGTTCATTATTATAATCAGGATGGATTCTATGAAATTGAAGAAAACGGTAATTCTGATGGGCGCGCTTTACTCTGGTTCTCTTTTTGCCGCGCAAACTACGACAACTGTGGAAGAGAAGCTGGCGCAGCTGGAAGCGCAAATTCAGGAGCTGAAACAGCAGCAGGCGGCTCAGCAAGCGGCTCAGCAGACGACGGTTGCGGTGCAGTCCGAAGAGCCGGTGAGCAAAGACGCGCCGCCGAAGCTGACGCTCTCCGGTTTTGGGGATATTAAATTCTACGGCGATGTGGAATTTAATATGGATGCGGCCAGTAAAACAGGCAGTTTGACCTCTATTAAACAAAGCGCTAATAACGACTGGGCGCCGGGCGATAAAGAACGCTGGGATATTAACGGGCGTATTTTACTGGGTTTTGACGGCTATCGGAAAATGGATGACGGGCATTATGCCGGATTCTCCGTGCAGCCCCTCGGCGATCTGGCCGGGCAAATGTACCTCGACGATGCCGTATTCTTCTTCGGCACTGAAAAAGACTGGCAGATTAAAGTCGGACGCTTCGAAGCCTACGATATGTTCCCGCTGAACCAGGATACCTTTGTTGAATATTCCGGTAATACCGCAGACGATCTTTATAGCGACGGCTACGGCTATATCTATATGCTGAAAGAGGGGCGCGGGCGAACCGACAGCGGCGGAAACTTCCTGATGAGTAAAACGCTGGATAACTGGTATTTCGAACTTAACACCCTGCTCAAGGACGGCAGCGATCTCTACGTCGATCGCCGCTACCACGGCGCCGAGCTGGAAAACGACAAAAATGTCGCCTACGTACGCCCGGTGATTTCCTGGGCTGACGGCGCGTTCTCCACCGCGGTCGCCATGGAGACCAACCTGGTCAACAACGCCTACGGCTATCGCGACGATGCGGGCCGCTGGGTTGACCAGTCCGATCGCACCGGCTACGGCTTCACCATGACCTGGGACGGGCTAAAAGCCGACCCTGAGGACGGGGTGGTGATGAACCTGAACACCGCCTATCTCGATGCGACAGGGGAAACGGACTTCACCTCCGGCGTGAATGCGCTCTGGCGCAATTTCGAACTGGGGTATATCTACGCCCACAACGAAATCGACGAGTTTAATACCTCCACCTTCAATGCCGAGTGCGAGAACGACTGCTGGATCACCGATCCCGGCGAGTATGATATTCATACTATCCATACGTCGTACCTGATCCCCAACGTAATGAAGATGAAAAACTTCAACATCTATCTGGGGGCGTACGCCTCTTGGGTCAACGCCTCGCCGAAAGAGGGTAATGACAAAAACGACGAGCGCTACGGCGGGCGCGTGCGCTTCAAATACTACTTCTGATGCCGCCCGGGCCGGTCAGACCGCTTCCGGGGTCTGGCCGGCTTCCCTCAGCACCCCCGGCGCATGCCCGACGATGCGCTTAAACGCCCGGCTAAACGCCGCCAGCGAGCCGTATCCCAGGCGTAGCGCCACCGTTTCGATGGGCTGGTTTTCGTAGCGAATGTACTGGACAGCCAGCCGCATCCTCAGCTCGCTGAGGTATTTTGCCGGCGTGGTGCCCGTGGCCGACAGAAACCGTTCGGCGAAGACCGAGCGGGACGTTCCGGCCTCTTTCGCCAGGTCCGCCACGCTCCAGTTCAGGCCCGGCTGCTGGTGCATCGCGTAAATCGCCCGGCTGAGGCGCGGATCGCGCAGCACCTGCACCCAGCCTGTCGCTTTCCCGCATCCCGCTTCCACCCAGCCGCGCACGATCAGCGCGGCGACCACGTCCGCGAGGCGGGCGAGGATCCCGGCGAACCCGACCTGGCGCGTCATTGACTCCCGTTCCATTGCCGCCAGCAGCGGGTGGATTTCCGGCCAGGTTGACATCAGACGGCTCACCATCATCACTTCCGGCATCGCCTTGATCAGCGGCTGCATGCCCCCCAGCTCGAAATCCATGCATCCGCTGAATATTACGATGTGCTGCTTCTCCGGGCACGGCTCGCAGTGAACGGCGCACACCGAGCTGCAGATAGGCTCGCTCGGAAAGGCGCTGACCGGGGCGATCTCGGCCTGCTCGTCCGAGAGTAAGGCATGAGCGTTGCCGTTTGGGATAAACAGCGCGTCGCCGCCGTTCAGGGTGAACGTTGCGCCGCTCTCCATACGCAGCAGGGCGGTGCCGTGGCTGACAAAGTGAAACTGCGCTTTGCCCGGGGCCTGATGAAAGGCCACGCCAAACGGGGCGCTGGCTTCGATCCGGCGATACTTCACGCCCGAAAGGCGCATGCCGCGCAGGAGTTCGCTGATTAAATCTGGTGACTGAACGGTCATGGCACAACTCCGGACGAATAATCAATAAGTGGAGATTATATGTCATAGATCGTCCAGGGTGAACACTCTATGCTTTTGCGACATTAGTCACATTTTTATAACGGGAGTACAACAGATGAATTCATGTGTCGCGGCGAGCGAGGCCATCGCCCCTGCAAAACCCGCCTGGCGAGCGGTCTATTCTCTGGGGCTGGGCGTCTTTGGCCTGATAACGGCGGAGTTCCTGCCCGCCAGTTTGCTCACCCCAATGGCCGCGAGCCTTGGCGTGACGGAAGGGATGGCGGGACAGGCGGTGACCGCAACGGCGCTGGTGGCGCTGGTGACGGGGCTGCTGATAACCTCTGCCACGAAAAGCATCGATCGCCGCTGGGTGCTGATGTTTTTCTCGGTGCTGCAAATCATCTCCAGCCTGCTGGTGGCCTTTGCGCCCACGCTTCACGTCCTGCTGCTGGGGCGTTTGCTGCTGGGCATTGCCATCGGCGGTTTCTGGGCGATGTCGACCGCCACGGCCATGCGTCTGGTGCCTGCGGACAA
>CAMKZP010000509.1 GCA_946477805.1 uncultured Enterobacter sp. | reverse complement strand
GCTGGTGCTGGTACTGCTGGGGCCGGACGTGGGCGAGCGCCTGCAGCATATGGTCGATAGGCTCAACAGCCGTAAAATCTACTGGAACAACACTGGACTGGATATTGAATTCGGCGCCTCCTGGGGCGAAGTCGCCAGCGGCGAGAATCTGCACCACACGCTGGGGCAGCTCAGCTGGCTGGCGGAGCAGTCGTGCGCCGCGCATAACGTCCTTGCCCTGACCAACAGCGTTGAGGATGTCTCCGGGCAAACCACCGACAGAGTGCTGATGCTGGCACGGATTAAACGTGCGCTGGAGGAGGGGGGGCTGCATCTGTACGCCCAGCCGATTCAGGATGCTGAGGGCAAAGGCTATTATGAAATTCTTGCGCGTATGGAAAGTGAAGGGGAGATTATTACCCCCGACCGCTTTATTCCGCTGATTGCCCAGTTCAACCTGAGCCACCGCTTTGACCTGCACGTGGTGGAGAATTTACTGATATGGCTGCACGCGCATCCCGCCGCGCATAGCGGCACCCGTTTCTCCGTCAACCTGATGCCGATGACCCTGATGCAAAATGACGTCGCCGCAGAGATCGTCGCACTTTTCGCGCAGTATGGCGTTGCGCCGCAGACGGTGGTGATTGAGGTCACCGAGGAACAGGCGTTTTCTCACTCGGGAAGCAGCATCAAAAATATCCAGCAGCTGCGGGACCACGGCTTTCGCATTGCCATTGATGACTTTGGAACAGGGTACGCTAACTATGAGCGCCTCAAGCGCCTGGAGGCCGACATCATCAAGATTGATGGCTGTTTCGTGAAGGATATTTGTACCGACACCATGGACGCGATGATCGTGCAGTCTATTTGCAACCTGGCAAAAACGAAATCACTCTCGGTAGTGGCTGAATTTGTGGAAACCCCGGAGCAGCGCGACATGCTGCTGCGTTTCGGCGTCGACTATCTGCAGGGCTATTTGATTGGCAGGCCCACGCCGCTGGCGGAACTGCAGGCATAAAAAAACCGGAAGCATTAGCTTCCGGTTCTCATTTTACCGTTCGGTTTACAGTACCAGCGCTGCGATTGACGCAGACAGTACGCTCACCAGCGTAGAGCCGTACACCAGCTTCAGGCCGAAGCGAGAAACCACGTTACCCTGCTCTTCGTTCAGGCCTTTAATCGCCCCGGCAATAATACCGATGGACGAGAAGTTCGCGAAGGAGACCAGGAATACGGACAGGATACCTTCCGCGCGCGGAGAGAGCGTGCTGGCAATCTTCTGCAGATCCATCATTGCCACGAATTCATTGGACACCAGTTTGGTGGCCATAATACTGCCTACCTGCAGCGCTTCGTGAGCCGGAACACCCATCACCCACGCGATTGGGTAGAAGATATAGCCCAGAATGCCCTGGAAGGAGATACCCAGCACGGCGGCGAACAGCGCGTTAAGGGCAGCGATCAGCGCGATAAAGCCAATCAGCATCGCGGCAACGATAACGGCCACCTTGAAGCCCGCCAGAATGTACTCGCCCAGCATCTCGAAGAAGCTCTGTCCTTCGTGCAGGTTTGACATCTGAATGTTCTCTTCGCTGGCGTCAACGCGGTAAGGGTTGATGATCGACAGAACGATAAAGGTGCTGAACATGTTCAGAACCAGTGCCGCGACGACAAATTTCGGTTCCAGCATGGTCATGTACGCGCCCACGATAGACATGGAAACGGTCGACATGGCGGTTGCTGCCATGGTGTACATGCGGTTGCGCGACATTTTGCCCAGGATATCTTTATACGCGATGAAGTTCTCAGACTGACCAAGGATCAGGGAGCTTACGGCGTTGAAAGATTCCAGTTTGCCCATGCCGTTGACCTTAGACAGCAGGAAGCCAATGGCGCGGATCACCACCGGCAGAACGCGGATGTGCTGGAGAATACCGATCAGTGCAGAGATGAAGACGATAGGGCAGAGCACTTTCAGGAAGAAGAAGGCCAGGCCCTGATCGTTCATGTTGCCAAAGACGAAGTTCGTCCCTTCGTTAGCGAACCCGAGCAGTTTTTCGAACATCTCGGAGAAGCCTTTTACGAAGCCCAGGCCTACGTTGGAGTTCAGGAAGAACCACGCAAGTAAAACTTCAATGACCAGCAGTTGGACAACATAGCGAATACGAATTTTTTTGCGGTCTGTGCTGACCAACAGGGCAAGTGCAGTAACGACAACAAGTGCCAGGACAAAATGAAGGACGCGGTCCATATTTGCTCCAAATATGAGGCAGGTTTAATTTCCGTGCACATTCTATGTAACAAGCGCAAAGAAAACGAGATCAAGGCCACACTATAGTTACATCCTGTGACGAGTCTCAAAAATAGTGATCAACAATACATTTTTGTTATGTTACGTAAATGAGTGAAAAGTTAAGTTCTGTGCTACGCTTCACAAATGACCGCGCATTTTCACATTCTGTGATGTCGCACCACCTGCCCATCTATTGTTCGTAGCTATCAGAGAAATCATCGTAAACCACTTTAATGATCTTGATAATCATTCTCATTTTGATAGCATCAAACATAGCAAAGGCTATATTTCAGAGGCAGATAATGACTAACAGTCGCGTAGAGGGTAGCAGTGGCAGAGCAGCGCGCAAGCTGCGGTTCGCATTAATGGGACCCGCGTTCATTGCTGCCATTGGCTATATCGATCCGGGAAATTTTGCGACCAATATTCAGGCCGGGGCCAGCTTCGGCTACACGCTGCTGTGGGTAGTGGTCTGGGCTAACCTGATGGCGATGCTGATCCAGATGCTCTCTGCCAAACTGGGGATTGCCACGGGGAAAAACCTGGCGGAGCAAATTCGCGACCACTATCCACGCCCGGCGGTCTGGCTTTACTGGGTGCAGGCCGAAATTATTGCAATGGCGACCGATCTCGCGGAATTCATCGGCGCGGCAATCGGGTTTAAGCTGATCCTCGGCGTATCCTTATTGCAGGGCGCGGTGTTGACCGGGATTGCGACCTTCCTGATCCTGATGCTCCAGCGCCGGGGGCAAAAGCCGCTGGAAAGAGTCATCGGCGGTCTGCTGCTGTTTGTTGCCGCAGCCTATATCGTCGAGCTGATT
>CAMKZP010000508.1 GCA_946477805.1 uncultured Enterobacter sp. | reverse complement strand
AGCGGGGCAGAAGAATGAAAATCAAACTTCTGTTCGGGCTGGCGGGCGCAATCGTCGGGGGAGCGGCTGCGCTCTTTTTCTACACCGGAGGAGCGTATAAGCGCGATGTGCTGGCCTGCAGCACCGAGTTTAATTTTACGCGCAATGAAGGGAAGGTTAATGAAGTGAAGGTCAATGCGGTCGCCCAGTTCTTTTTTCATCGTAACGGGACCGGCCTGACCACCTATAAAGGGGCGGCCAAAGCCGAAGGCCGGAGCCTGATCGTGGACAGGGACGTGGATTTTAGCTGGGAGCGGCGGGACGATGATAAGGTCATCGTTCTCACCTACACCAAAACCTGGCGTCGTCACAATGACAACACGCCCGATGGCCAGTGGGGAAGCTTCGCCTGGCCGACCTCCCGCTATTACCTGCGGATCTCTGAGCTGTCGCCCTCGGTGTGGCTGATTCAGGACCGGCGTTACCCCACCTATATTTGTCGGGGTGATTAAGGCATAAAAAAAGGAGAATGCCGTCGGCATTCTCCTTTTTCACAACAGCCCGGCTTAATCGCGGCTTGCGAAGCCCAGGATGCTCAGCAGGCTGACGAAGATGTTGTACAGCGACACGTACAGGCTGACCGTCGCGCGGATGTAGTTGGTCTCACCGCCGCGAATGATGTTGCTGGTTTCAAACAGGATTGCCCCTGAAGAAATCAGAATAAACACGGCGCTGATCGCCAGGTGCAGGGCAGGCAGCTGCAGGAAGATATTCGCTACCATCCCGACCAGCACCACTACGATACCCGCCATCAGCATACCGCCCAGGAAGGACATATCCTTGCGGGTGGTCAGCACGTAGGCCGAGCAGCAGAAGAACACCAGCGCGGTGCCGCCCAGCGCCATACCGATCAGGTCACCCATTCCGGCAGACAGGTACGCGTTCAGCATTGGCCCCAGGATGTAGCCCAGGAAGCCGGTGAAGGCGAATGCGGACAAGATACCGACCGGTTTATCAGCCGTTTTATAGGTCAGGAACATCAGCCCGTACATGCCGACCAGCGTCAGGATAAGACCCGGAGACGGCAGCATCAGCACGGTGCTGGCAGTTGCGGTTATCGCTGAGAACGCCAGCGTCAGGCTGAGCATAAAATAGGTATTGCGCAGCACCTTGTGGGTGCTGAGTAGCGACGTGCGGTCGCGTGAAGATGTAATTATACGATCCATGAGTCACTCTCTTATGACAGATGTAATTAACGGCAAGAATAGGAAACGGCACGCCAGACTCAAAGTGGTTTTACCCATCTTTACTCAGCACGTTAGCGCCGATGCTGGTTTTATCTTCTGCAAAAATCAGCTTCAACAGGATGAACAGCGGTAAGCGGATTTTATTCAGATCAACCTCTTATAGGTTACTGAAAAATATTGCCTTATTTCACTTCGGGCGCTAAGAGTTATTTCCGGATCGTCATAAAAACAGACAATAAGGCGAAGGAAATGAAATCACAAACACGCACTAACTTTACACTCTCTTTGTTAGCCGCAGCCATTCTATGCGCCAGCACGGCGGGCTGGGCGGCTAACGTGCCGGCAGGAACGGCGCTGGCAGAGAAACAGGAGCTGGTCAGAAATAACGGCAGCGAACCGTCATCGCTCGATCCGCATAAAGTCGAAAGCGATGTCGAATTCAATATTATCAGCGATTTATTCGACGGGCTGGTGAGCGTCTCCCCGCAGGGCGACATTCAGCCGCGTCTGGCCGAAAAATGGGAGAATAAGGACAACACCGTCTGGACCTTCCATTTACGTCCGGGGATCGTCTGGAGCGACGGCACCGCGATAACCGCCGAAGATATCGTCTGGAGCTGGCAGCGCCTGGTTGACCCGAAAACGGCGTCACCCTATGCAAGCTATCCCGGCAATATGCATATCGTGAATGGCGCGGATATTGCCCAGGGCAAAAAAGCGCCGGATACGCTCGGCGTTAAGGCCCTCAACGACACCACGCTGGAAGTGACGCTCACGCAGCCCAACGCGGCCTTCCTCGCGATGCTGGCGCACCCGTCGCTGGTGCCGGTGGATAAAGTCCTGATCGGTCGTTTCGGTGAGAAGTGGACCAAGCCAGAACATTTTGTCAGCAGCGGCGCGTATAAGCTGTCGCAGTGGGTGGTCAACGAGCGCATCGTGGCCGAGCGTAACCCGCGCTACTGGGACAACCAGCACACCGTTATCAATAAAGTCACGTATCTGCCCGTGACGTCTGAAGCATCGGACGTGAACCGCTACAAGGCCGGGGAAATCGACATCGTTTACACGGTGCCGATCAACCAGTTTGCCCAGCTCAGGAAAACGCTCGGCCGCGAGCTGGACGTCTCCCCGCAGCTTGCGACCTACTACTATGAGTTCAACACCACCCGGCCGCCGTTCAACGACGTCCGGGTGCGCAAGGCGCTGAACATGGCGCTGGATAAAGACATCATCGCCGAGAAAGTGCTGGGGCAGGGGCAGCGCCCGGCATGGCTGATTAGCCAGCCGGACATCGGCGGCGTGAAGCTGCACAACCCGGACTACGCCAGCTGGCCGATGGATAAACGCATTGCCGAGGCGAAAAAGCTGCTGGCCGAAGCCGGTTATAGCCCCGACCATCCGCTCAGCTTTAATCTGCTGTACAACACCTCGGAATCGCACCAGCGTATCGCCATCGCCGCCAGCTCTATGTGGAAGAAAAATCTCGGCGTGGAGGCGAAGCTGCAAAATCAGGAGTGGAAAACCATGCTGGACACCATGCACACCCACAACTTTGACGCGGTGCGCTACGCCTGGATCGCCGATTACGATGACGCGGCCACCTTCCTGAACAACTTCCGTACCGGCGACAGCGAAAATACCAGCCAGTACAGCAACCCGGACTACGACAAAGCGTTGGCTGACGCCGCCAAAGCGAAAACGCCGGAAGCGCGCGGTGAGTTTTACCAGCAGGCAGAAGATCTTTTGGGCCGCGATGTGCCCGCCATTCCGGTTTATCACTACGTGCGAACGCACCTGGTGAAGCCGTGGGTGGGGGGATTCACGCCTGACAAGCTCTGTCTCTTATACACATCTGACGCTGCCGACGACTA
>CAMKZP010000507.1 GCA_946477805.1 uncultured Enterobacter sp. | reverse complement strand
CGCCGCCAGTCCCACGCGCATCAGCACCGAGAAGTAGCTGTCGACCGAACCGGCAAGGTATTCGCCAATCAGGCTAAAGGAGAAGGCCCACAGGATAGTGGTGATAATGAGTAGCGCCACAATGCTTGTCTCTCAGAAATAAGGACAGGCATTGTAGCGAACTCTTCAGTTGACAACTGAGCAATAAACAACCGAATGAAGTTTATTCAAGGAACAGTTTGCGCAGGTACTTCGGCACAGCGTTATCGCCGTTGGTGCCGATCACTTCCAGCTCCGGGTGCAGGTCCTTCAGGCGCTGGTGCGCGTTCTGCATGATGCAGCCCTTGCCCGCCATTGAGAGCATTTCCGCATCGTTCATGCCGTCGCCGAAGGCGATACAGTCTTTCAGCTCGAAGCCCAGGCGGTTGGCGACGGCTTCCAGCGCGTGGCCTTTAGAAACCCCGCCAGCCATCACTTCCAGGCAGGTCAGCGTGGAGAAGCTGACGTTAACGCGGTCACCCCAGCGGGCGTTGATCGCCTGCTCCAGCGGCAGCAGCTCTTCATGGCTTTCGCAGGTGAAGAACACCTTGCTGATCCCCTCCGGCTCCAGCAGGCCCGGCTCGTACAGGGAGTAGTTAAATACCGCCTCCTTGAAGAAGCGCATTTCGTCCGGACGGTGGCGGTTCATAAACCAGTCGTCGTTGCGGTAGACGTTAGTGACGATATCCGGGTTGTTATGCACCACGCCGAACAGATCGGCGGCAATGTCGCGATCCAGGTTATGGGTAAAAATCAGGTTGCCATCCGTGTCGTGCACGCGCGCCCCGTTGGAGGTGATCATGTACGATTTGATTTCCAGATTATCGCGGATTTGCCCCACGTCCACGTGGTGGCGGCCGGTGGCAAACACGAAGTTCACGCCGCGGGCAGTCAGGAGTTTTAGGGTCTCTTTCGCATAGGGCGACAGGGTGTGGTCGGGGGAAAGCAGCGTGCCATCTAAGTCAGATGCAACAACCTGGTACATAGGGATTTCAACCTCTGGTGGAAAACAATAATCAGTTATGCCGGTCGAAAAACTCGACGATGGCGTTAAGCGCGACTGAGCGCATGGCGTCCTTTTCAAAAAGGATCTCATGGTACGCGCCGTTGATGACCAGCGGTTTTCCCCCTTCGC
Organism: uncultured Enterobacter sp.; assembly: GCA_946477805.1. Lineage (GTDB taxonomy): Bacteria > Pseudomonadota > Gammaproteobacteria > Enterobacterales > Enterobacteriaceae > Enterobacter. The sequence continues at coordinate 1,948 of CAMKZP010000507.1, read as the reverse complement.
AGGGGTGACCGGCGGCAGCGCGCAGTTCACAATAGCGGTCATGCATGCGGTTATCGACCACACGCTCTTCTTCCGCCTGAATCAGGAGCGTCGGCGTGTCGTCATTACCGACGCCAGCGAGTACCTGCTCACCGGCCAGAATGCCCTCCCGCACCCAGTGCCAGGTCGGGCCGCCGACGCGCAGGCGTGGTTCATCGGCGTAAAAACGCAGGTTGCGGCGATAGCGCTGCCGGCTGTGGGTCAGGACGTTGATGGCAAACGGCAGCGCGCGCCAGCGTCCCGTGCCGATGGCATAGCCTTCGCGAATGCGCTGATGGCCCTCAGCCCAGTCGAGAAGATGGCGTACCATCCAGTCCGGAAAACGTATGACGATACCGTACATCGGCGCGGTAAGAGCAATGGCATCGCACTGGTGCTCGTGGCGCTGTAAAAACAGCGTAGAGATCGCGCCCCCCATCGAGTGGGCAAGTATATACCGTCTGCGCCACGGGCCGGGCTGCACTTCCTGCTGCCAGAACGCGGCCAGATCGTCGACGTAATCGCTAAAGTTATCCACGTGCCCGCGATGGGTGTCGGACAGCATGCGTCCGGAAAGCCCCTGCCCGCGATGATCAATAATCAGGACGTCGAAGCCCAGATGGACCAGGTCATAGGCCAGCTCGGCGTATTTTATGTAGCTTTCGATACGACCAGGGCAGACGACGATCACCCGATCGTTTTTCTCATTGCGAAAACGGACAAAGCGCACCGGGATCCCACCGACGCCCGTAAATTCATCTTCCTCACGCTGCCGCCAGAAATCGGTCAACGGCCCCATAGAGAAAGCAGCAAATGCGTTTTCTCGAGTTTCCCAGTCCTTTTTCTGCTGAAACATTGGGTTTCCACTCACGTCATTCAGGGGATAGAGTTTTTTTCTTCATCGGTCACAAAATGACTCAACAATAGCGTATTGTGGCATAAAAATAGACGGTTCGGGAGTTTCAAATGACCTTCGAGTGGTGGTTCGCCTACCTGCTGACATCCATTATCCTCAGCCTTTCGCCTGGCTCTGGTGCCATCAATACCATGACCACCTCCATCAGCCACGGCTATCGCGGCGCGGCGGCGTCCATCGCCGGTTTGCAGACCGGGCTGGGTATTCACATTGTGCTGGTCGGGATTGGCCTGGGGACGTTGTTCTCCCGCTCGGTGCTGGCGTTTGAAGTGTTGAAATGGGCCGGGGCAGCGTATCTGATTTGGCTGGGTATTCAGCAATGGCGCGCGGCAGGGTCCCTTAACCTGAACACGCTCGCTCAGACGCAAAACCGCGGTCACCTGTATAAGCGTGCGGTGTTCGTTAACCTGACGAACCCGAAAAGCATCGTTTTCCTCGCCGCGCTGTTCCCACAGTTTATCGTTCCGCATCAGCCGCAGGTGATTCAGTACGTGGTGCTGGGCGCGACCACCATCATCGTCGATATTATCGTGATGATTGGCTATGCGACGCTGGCGCAGCGGATTGCGGCGTGGATTAAAGGGCCTAAGCAGATGAAGGCCCTGAACAAAGTGTTTGGTTCGCTGTTTATGCTGGTTGGCGCGCTGCTTGCGTCAGCGCGTCACGCTTAGCGAGAGATGATGAGATGAATACCAAAGCCGGCGAACAGCGCGCCGGCAAAGCCGTCGATCCACTTCGCGATGCGCTGGTAGCCGCGGCGCATCGCCGGTAAGGCGAACAGGCTGGCGACGACGGTGAACCACGCAAACGTCTCGACGACGATTAGCAGGAAGATCCCCCAGCGCGCGCCCGCGCCCACGCTGTCGCCGACAAACAGCGAAAACACGGAGCCGAAATAGATAATCGCTTTCGGGTTGGCCAGGTTGGTCAGCAGCACGCTGTGCGAGCGCTCGCCGCGCGGCATGGGGCGGTAGTGCTCGTCCACCGGCTCCAGCAGCACCCAGTCCTCGTTGA
>CAMKZP010000506.1 GCA_946477805.1 uncultured Enterobacter sp. | reverse complement strand
GGCCAGCAGGTTGAGCATCAGGAAGCCGATCGCCACAATCAGCACCACGCCCTGCACCACCGCGTAGTCACGGTTGAACACCGAGTCGACGATCATCTTGCCGAAGCCCGGAATGGTGAAGACCTGCTCGGTCAGCACCGCGCCGCCCAGCAGCTCGCCAAAGAGCAGCGTGGTGAGCGTGATAACCGGCACCAGCGCGTTGCGAAAGGCGTGCTTCAGAATCACCGCCTTCGGCAACAGCCCCTTAGCCCGCGCGGTGCGGATGTAATCCGCCTTCAGCACCGCAATCATCGAGGCGCGGGTGTGGCGCATCAGCGTCGCTGCCAGCCCCGTGCCGAGCACGGAGGCAGGCAGCAGCAGCGTGCGCAGGTTCTGAAGCGGATCTTCCCTGAACGGCACGTAGCCGGAGGCGGGCAGCCACTGCAGGTTCACCGAGAAGATCAGAATCAGCAGGATCCCCAGCCAGAAGTGCGGGATCGAGATCCCCGAGATCGCCACGAAGTTCGCCCCGTGATCGACCCAGCTGTTTTTGTTCACCGCGGCGAGGATCCCCATGCTGATGCCAAACGCCAGCGCGATAATCATCGCCAGCAGCGACAGCTCCAGCGTGACCGGCAGCTTGCTGGCGATCAGCTGCGTGACCGGTTCATGCGTGCGTAAAGAGACGCCCAGATCGCCCTGCAGCGCGCGCGTCAGCCAGTTGAAGTACTGCACGGGAATCGGCGCATCGAGGTTAAGCTCCGCGCGCAGCTGGGCGATCACCGCCGGATCGCGCTCCTCCCCGGCCATGGCGATCAGCGGGTCGCCGGGGAGCAGCTTTTGCAGGCCGAACACCATCATGCTCACCAGCAGCAGGGTTGGGACGGCCAGCAGCAGACGTTTGCAAATCAGTTCCAGCATGGGTTCTCCTCGGAACGTTTATTTCGCCAGCGTCAGGCCAGCCAGACGCACGATACCGTCCGGATAAGGCTTAAAGCCCTGCACGCTCTTGTTCAGGCCGAAAATGCGCGGCTCGAAATAGAGGTAGGCAATCGGCATATCGGTTTGCAGCTGTTTTACCACCTTGTCGTACAGCGGCTGGCGTGCGGCCTGGTCGGTGCTCTGGCGCGCCTGAGTCAGCCATTCATCCACCTGCGCGTTGCTGTAGCGGCCGTCGTTCAGGGTGCCTTTACTGTTGATAAAGCCGTAGATGCTGCCATCCGGATCCGGACGGCCCGACCAGCCTGAGAAGCTCAGCTGGTAGTCACCGCTCTGCTGGCGATCGAGCAGCGTGGCGAATTCGGTCATCTGCAGGTTCAGGTTAAACCCGGCTTCGGCCACCATCGCCTGCAGCACCTGCCCGACCTGCTGCGAGGTTGGGTTATTCGGCACCAGCAGGTTGACGGTCAGCGGCGCAGCGACGCCTGCGGCTTTCAGCAGCGCTTTGGCTTTATCGACGTCACGCGGCGGAACCGGCAGGTTGACGTGGTACGGGCTGACCGGCGAAAACGCCTGGTTTGCCGGGGTGTAAAGCCCTTCAAAGACCACCTGGTTTAACGCGTCGCGGTCGATGGCCTGAGAAAACGCCTCGCGCACGCGGGCATCCTTGAACGGATCGTTCGCCGGTACTTTGCCGTTGTTGATGTTAAAGGTAATGCCCTGATACCCCAGCCCGGTGACCTTCGCCAGCGCCAGCTTGCTGTCGGCTTCGACGGTTTTGACGTCGCTGGCGGCAATGCCCTCGGTCAGGTCGAGATCGCCCGCGCGCAGGTTTGCCAGGCGCACGGAGGCATCCGGGATCGGCAGGTAGATGATTTTGTCGAAATGATAGGCGTCTTTATTCCAGTAGTTGTCGAAACGGGTCAGAACGATGCGGTCCTGCGACACGCGGCTGTCAAACTTATACGGGCCAGAACAGACCGGATGGGCGGCAAAGTCCGGCTTTTTCGCCGCCTCCGGCGCCATCATCGCCCCCGCGCGGTCGGTGAGCTGCATCAGCAGCGCGGCATCTGCCGTTTTCAGGTGCAGCGCAATCTGCATCGGGCCGGTGACCTCTACCGACTCCACGGAGGAGATTTCGCTTTTACGCAGGGAGCCTTTCAGGGTCAGGGCGCGGTCAAGGTTGTATTTAGCGGCGGCGGCATCAAATTTTTCGCCGTCGTGGAAGGTGACGCCTTCGCGCAAATTCAGGGTCAGCGTTTTCCCGTCTTCGCTCCAGGCCCAGTCTTTTGCCAGGCCCGGCACCACCTTCAGGTTTTCATCCACGTCCACCAGCCTGTCGCACAGGGAGGCAAACACGAAGCGGCCATAGTAGGTGCGCGCCAGATGCGGGTCGAGCATGTCCGGGTCTGCCCCCAGGCCAATTCGCAGCACGCTTTCAGAGTGGGCGGGCAGCGCCGCGCCGAGCAACATAACGCTTCCCAGTACGGTCAAAAGAGAATTACGCATTGTCATTATCATGAGTTCCTTGAAGGAAGGGAGGAGTGGGTGGCCGCGTGTTCAAACAGCGCGCGGCGGCGCAGAAAAGCGGCGGACGGCGGTGCGACCTGGATAACGCTGCGATCGCGGTTAATGTCCTGCCAGCGGTGGCAGGCAACCTGACGCCCGCCCTCAAGCACCTGATTAATCGGCTCGACCTGGCGGCATTCGTCGGTCACGTACGGGCAGCGGGTGTGGAAGCGACAGCCGGACGGCGGGCTGGCCGGGTTGGGCAGATCCCCCTGCAGCAGCGGCGCGTCGCGCTCAACGCCCGGCTGCATTTGCGGTGCAGATGCAATCAGCGCCTGCGTGTAGGGGTGCAGCGGTGCGTCAAAGATCTCATCCACGGTGGCAAGCTCGACGATTTGCCCGAGATACATCACCGCCACGCGGTCGCTCATGTGGCGGATCACCGCCAGACCGTGGGCAACAATCACCATCGTCAGCCCCAGCTGGTGCTTCAGGTTTTCCAGCAGATTCACCACCTGCGCCTGCACGGAAACGTCCAGCGCGGAGACCGGCTCATCGCCCAGCAGCAGTTTCGGCCCCGACGCCAGGGCGCGCGCAATGCCGATACGCTGACGCTGCCCGCCGGAAAACTCGTGCGGATAGCGCCCGGCCCAGGCGGCTGGCAGGCCGACGGTGGTGAGCAG
>CAMKZP010000505.1 GCA_946477805.1 uncultured Enterobacter sp. | reverse complement strand
TGATGGCCTATCCGCCCGTGCTGATGGCAGACACCGTGGCCCTGTTTCTGTCGTTTGACGGCGAGCTGGATACGCAGCCGCTAATAGACCAGCTCTGGCGCGCCGGGAAGAGGGTTTATCTGCCGGTTCTGCATCCGTTCAGCGCCGGAAATCTGCTGTTTCTACACTACCATCCGCACAGCGAGCTGGTGGTAAATCGTCTGAAAATCACCGAACCTAAACTCGACGTGCGCGACGTGCTGCCTCTTTCCAGGCTGGACGTGCTGATTACGCCGCTGGTGGCGTTTGATGAACAGGGTCAGCGCCTGGGAATGGGCGGCGGTTTTTACGACAGGACGCTGCAAAACTGGCAGCAGTACGGGCTGCAGCCGGTGGGCTATGCGCATGATTGCCAGGCCGTGGAGGCATTACCCGTGGAGAAATGGGATGTGCCGTTGCCTGCGGTGGTGACGCCATCGAAATTGTGGGAGTGGTGAAACAGGCGTGCAGCCTGATGCCCTCACCCCAGCCCTCCCCTACAGTGAGAGGGAGAAAACAAAAAAAACGGTAACTCTCGTTACCGTTTTGCGTTTACCTCGCACGGATCAGTACAGCAGACGCGCGCGAATCGTACCCGGGATCGCCTTCATGCCCTGCAGCGCTTTCTCGGCAACGTCTTCCGTCGCTTCGATATCAATCACCACGTAGCCCATCTGCGAGTTTGTTTGCAGATACTGCGCGGCAATGTTGACGCCCTGCTCGGCAAAAATCTGGTTGATGGCGGTCAGCACGCCAGGACGGTTTTCGTGGATGTGCAGCAGGCGGCGGCCACCGTGCAGCGGCAGGGACACTTCCGGGAAGTTTACCGCGGAGAGCGTCGAACCGTTGTCCGAGTATTTGCTCAGCTTGCCCGCCACTTCCAGGCCGATGTTCTCCTGCGCTTCCTGCGTTGAACCGCCGATGTGCGGCGTCAGGATCACGTTATCGAACTCGCACAGCGGAGAGGTAAACGGATCGCTGTTAGTGGCTGGCTCGGTCGGGAAGACGTCAATCGCCGCGCCCGCCAAATGCTTACGCTTCAGGGCATCGGCCAGCGCTGGGATATCAACAACCGTACCGCGAGCGGCGTTGATCAGCAGCGAGCCGGGCTTCATCAGCGCCAGTTCTTCTGCGCCCATCATGTTTTTGGTGGAGGCATTTTCCGGCACGTGCAGGCTCACCACGTCGCTCATGTTCAGCAGGTCAGACAGGTGTTGAACCTGGGTGGCATTACCCAGCGGCAGCTTGCTTTCAATATCATAGAAGAAGACATGCATGCCGAGAGATTCCGCCAGAATGCCCAGCTGCGTGCCGATGTGGCCGTAACCGATAATCCCCAGCTTTTTACCGCGCGCTTCAAAAGAGCCGGACGCCAGCTTGTTCCACACGCCGCGGTGCGCCTTGGCGTTCGCCTCCGGAATGCCGCGCAGCAGCAGCAGCAGCTCGCCGATCACGAGCTCCGCCACGGAACGGGTGTTGGAGAACGGGGCGTTGAAGACGGGAATACCGCGTCTGGCGGCAGCATTCAGGTCAACCTGGTTAGTCCCGATGCAGAAGCAGCCGATAGCCACCAGCTTTTCCGCCGCGGCAATAACGTCTTCAGTCAGGTGAGTACGGGATCGCAGGCCAATGAAGTGGGCATCACGGATGGACGCTTTCAGCTCTTCGGTATCGAGCGCGCCCTTGTGAAATTCAATGTTGGTGTACCCTGCCGCGCGAAGGCTATCGATTGCTTTTTGATGCACGCCCTCGACCAGCAGGAATTTAATCTTGTCTTTCTCCAGTGATACCTTTGCCATTTACCCGACCCTGTTTTTGTCTGAACTGATGTTGTGCTGGATATGAATCCGCCGTAGCCAACATATCAAAAAAAACTATTGCAGCAATATGAACGTTTGCGTCGGCACTCTGAAGAAAAGTCATACAGAGCAAAATGGCAGAGGAAAATGCTGCGTAAATTTGTGAACATGGCAGGATCGGCAAAAGAGGCGTAAAAACGTGACAGAAGTCACCGAATTTAGCTTTTCAAAATTTTTTTAGCGGGGGGAGGGCTCCCCCCGTCAGATCATTTTACGATGGTTTTCACGCCGTCAGCGGTGCCAATCAGCGCGACGTCCGCGCCGCGGTTGGCGAAGAGTCCTACGGTCACGACGCCCGGAATACCGTTGATGGCATTTTCCAGCGCTATCGCGTCGAGAATTTCAAGGCCGTGAACGTCGAGGATCACGTTACCGTTGTCGGTCAGTACGCCCTGACGATATTCCGGACGGCCGCCGAGCTTCACCAGCTCACGCGCCACCGCGCTGCGGGCCATCGGGATCACCTCAACCGGCAGCGGGAAGTTGCCGAGAATATCCACCTGCTTGGACGCATCCGCGATGCAGATGAACTTGTCCGCCACGGACGCGATGATCTTTTCACGGGTCAGCGCCGCGCCGCCGCCTTTGATCATCTGCATATGGCCGTTGATCTCTCATCCGCACCGTCAACGTAAATTCCCAGACGATCCACTTCGTTCAGATCGAAAACGGTAATGCCGAGGCTTTTCAGCTTTTCCGTGGAAGCGTCGGAGCTGGACACTGCGCCCTCGATCTGCCCTTTCATCGTGCCCAGTGCATCGATAAAGTGTGCCGCCGTTGACCCGGTGCCAACACCCACAATGGTACCCGGCTGTACGTACTGGAGAGCGGCCCATCCTACTGCTTTTTTCAGTTCATCCTGCGTCATGATCGTTTTGCCTGTGGTGTGAAAACTCAGGGCGCATTATAGAACACGTCGAATGGAATTCGTCTGTCACGAAGGGAAAATTGTGTCATAGTGCAGATTAAGCAAAATTAAGGAGTCAGCCAGAGCAATGAAACGTCCGGACTACAGAACACTACAGGCACTTGATGCGGTTATTCGTGAACGCGGTTTTGAGCGCGCGGCGCAGAAGCTGTGTATTACTCAGTCCGCCGTCTCACAGCGCATCAAACAGCTTGAAAACATGTTCGGGCAACCGCTTCTGGTGCGTACCGTACCGCCGCGCCCAACGGAGCAGGGGCAAAAGCTCCTCGCGCTGCTGCGCCACTGTCTCTTATACACATCTCCGAGCCCACGAGACAGGCAGAAATCTCGTA
>CAMKZP010000504.1 GCA_946477805.1 uncultured Enterobacter sp. | reverse complement strand
CGCTTATTCTTGCCTATTTACACTACCGCCATGAAATATGGATAGAGTGGTTTGAGACCACGCTGCAGATGAACGTGAGTGCAGGAAGCGCACCGGCGGAGGCGTTGTCAGCAACGCTTCACGCGTGGTTTCTTTCGCCTGCTTTCCACGGCTGCGCCTTTATCAATGCCAGCGCGGAAGCAAAATCAGAAGAGATTGAAAACGAAATAAAAGAAATTTGCCGCAGCCACAAGCGTGAAACCAAAGAAAAGATTGCCGCGCTAACCGGTATTTCCGACGCCCCGCGGCTAACTGAAATTATGATTCTGATCGACGGCACTATCATTCACGCGCAAATGGGTATGGACGTGGAAGCGGTTATTCAGTTCTTCAGAAGCGGAGTAGAGAAAATTATCGGCGGGACGTCGAATACGGCGTAACCGGACTATTCTTTTATATCGCCGCTCTGCAGCAAGGATGCGGTGGTTGAAACCGCATCTAATCCGCATACTGATATCATCAGCATGCTTCTTCAGGCGACAACCCAAACGGACAGGTAAAACCATGCTTGAACTTCGCCCTAACTGTGAACGCTGCGATAAAGATCTTCCGCCGGAGAGCGCCTATGCCTACATCTGCTCTTTCGAATGCACCTTCTGCATTGAGTGCGTCACTCAGGTGCTACACGGACGCTGTCCAAACTGCAGCGGCGAGCTGGTTCGCCGTCCGGTTCGCCCTGAGGCGGCGCTGAAAAAGCACCCGGCCTCCACGCTGCGCCGCTACCCGCAGTAGGCTACCGCTCGTCCTCCTCCTCCGGCGCCATCTCCAGCGCGCTGGCGCTGGCGGGGTCGAAGAGTGAAATACTCTCGATCTGATTGAGCATGATGACCTTACGGAAGTCCATGGCGCTGCGCGGATCGGAGTCGAGCGTAATGTCGTGCTCGTGATACCACCTGCTGTAGTTATTTTCGATACGCAGGTTCATCGTCTTCTCGTCACGATAGCCGCTGAGCATCGGGATCAGCACGATATTGGCCGTCTTTTCGTACTCCAGGGTGGCGGTATGGATCATGCCGATATAGATGCGCCGCGATCTCAGCGCCACCTGCGCCAGCTCCCCTTGCTCCATGCACTGATACAGCAGCTGCTCAATCCCGCTTGACTGCGCCAGGCGCTTGTACAGCTTTTTGCGGCCTTCGCCGTCCAGCCTCGCGCTGCCCGCCCAGTTAGAACGATAGAGGCAAAACAGAATGGCGAACGCCAGCATGACCACTACCGGCGCCTGGATCCCCAGGAAGCTCCAGTTCATGAAATCTATCTGCCAGTCGGCATATTTCTGCGAGGTAAAGTGGAAGGTGTTATCCGCCGCCGACAGCGCGAACAGCAGCAGCCACAGCAGGCCGGTGGCAATCACCCCCTGCAGCACGAAAATACAGCCATACAGCGCGACGAGAAAATAGACGTCCCAGCCGAAGGAGCGCTTGATTTTAAACCGCGTGGAGAGATCGCGGCTGGTGTACCAGTATCCGCACACCATCAGCACCATAAATATCGCCGTTCCCATTTCACGCCCTCTTCAGCGCGGTGACGTGGCGCAGGAAATCCTGGCGAACCTCGTTGCTCTTGTAGTTCACCGAGGCGTTGCCGTCCTGATCGATGATAATCCGGTCCCCGTCCTCAACGGCTTCAATGATTTCCTGCTGCGTCATCACCTGCAGCAACGATTCCGGGCTTGAAAAGAGAGAGAGAAAGAAACGTCTCATCGCGAAGCATCCTTATGAATAAAAAGGATAAGCCTGGAAGATAATCGACAAGTTTGCCTTAAGGTTTTCCTTAAAAACAGAACCGGCAAGTTCGGCCATTCGTTTTTGTTCAAAAGCCACTTATTTTTAGCGTGTCTATTTGTTTGAAATATAGAGCTAATAAAATATAACTCCTCACAAACTTGGACAAATAACGATGATTGTGTAAGTTTTAATTATGCGATTACGCCACGTTGTTAACAGCCAGGATGTGACCCATGAGCATGTTGCCCTCCGTCGTCAGTCGGTTTATTGATTACTACGCCGCGCTGGAAGCCCAGCCGCCCTCAGCGCTGGCGGCGCTGTATCACTCCGACGCCACGCTTGTCGATCCCTTTGGGGAGCATCGCGGGCTGTTTGCGCTCCAGCGCTACTTCACCCATCTGCTGGCGAACGTGGACAACTGCCGATTTAGCATCGACCCGCCGCTCATTCACGAATCCCGATTTGTTGTCACCTGGACAATGCACTGGTCGCATCCGCGTATCGCCGGGGGAGAACCGCTTGAGCTGCCGGGCTGCTCCGTGGTGGAGACGGAAAACGATTTAATCCTGCGCCAGCGGGACTATTACGACGCTGGAGAGATGATCTACGAACACCTGCCGGTGCTCGGCTGGGCGGTGCGGGGCGTGAAGCGCCGGGTGAAATCATGAAAACGGTCCTGATCACCGGCGCGAGCTCCGGCATTGGCGCAGGGCTGGCGAGATCCTATGCGGATGACGGCTACCGCGTCATTGCCTGCGGGCGCGACCCGGCGCGTCTTGAAGCCCTGCATCAGCACAGCCCCAACATTACCCTTCGCCCGTTTGATATCACGGACGAGAACGCCTGCCGCCAGGCGCTGGCGGGCTGCAGTGCCGACGTCGTCATTCTTTGTGCCGGAACCTGCGAATACCTCGACCAGGGGGCGGTGGATGCCGGGCTGGTGGAGCGGGTAATGCGCACCAATTTCCTCGGCCCGGTAAACTGCCTGGCCGCGCTGCAGCCGCAGCTGGTGGCGGGCAACCGCGTGGTGCTGGTCAGCTCGATGGCGCACTGGCTGCACTTCCCGCGAGCCGAGGCCTACGGCGCGTCGAAGGCGGCGCTGACCTGGTTTGCCGAAACCCTTCGCCTCGACTGGGAGCCAAAAGGCATTGGCGTCACGGTCGTCTCGCCCGGCTTTGTCGACACGCCGCTGACCCAAAAGAATGATTTCGCCATGCCGGGCAGGGTGAGCGTTGACGAGGCCGTGAAGGCGATACGCACCGGCCTGGCGAAGGAGAAAAACCACATCGCGTTTCCCGCCGGTTTTGGCCTGATTTTGCGGCTGCTGTCCGGGCTTCCCGCTTTTATGCAGAATGCGCTCCTGCGCAGGATGGCTGTCTCT
>CAMKZP010000503.1 GCA_946477805.1 uncultured Enterobacter sp. | reverse complement strand
GCGCTGCAGGGCGTGGGCTTTGCGGTGATAGGAACCTTCGTCTCCCTGTACTTCATGAGCCGCGGCTGGGCAATGGCGGGCTTCACGCTCACCGCGTTCGGCGGCGCCTTTGTGCTGATGCGCGTGCTGTTTGGCTGGATGCCGGATCGCTTTGGCGGCGTGAAGGTGGCGGTAGCGTCGCTGGTGATTGAAACCCTTGGTCTGGTTCTGCTCTGGCTGGCGCCCACCGCGCCCGTTGCGCTGCTGGGTGCGGCGCTGACCGGCTGCGGCTGTTCGCTGATCTTCCCGGCGCTGGGCGTTGAGGTGGTGAAACGCGTGGCCCCGCAGGTGCGCGGCACCGCGCTCGGCGGGTATGCCGCGTTTCAGGATATCTCTTACGGCGTCACCGCGCCGCTGGCGGGGCTGCTTGCGACATCGTTTGGCTATCCTTCCGTATTTCTTGCAGGTGCCGTTTCCGCGGTGGTGGGGATTGCCGTCACGTTAGCGGCCTTTCGTAAGGCGTAGCCACCACCGGGCACAACGTCAGGCGAGCAGCCAGAAAACCGCCAGGGCAACCATCAGCGCGATAAACATCAGCCCCGGACGGGCAGAGAGCGTTTTGAAGGTTTCCACCACGGGCGCAAACAGCGGGCTGTAAATGGGCTGAATATTTCGCGCTTCCGGTATACCGCCGTCCCGCTCGCTGCGGCGCGCAAAGATCTGATTCAGCACGTCCTGCACCTGGGCAGTGGTCAGCACCGTTTGCGGCGTGGCCTGCCAGGTCTGCTGGGCGTAATCCCGCACGGCTTCGAATTCCCGTGGTTCCAGCGGCTGCTTAAGCGCTGCCTGCACCGTATGCAGCGTGGGGGCGCTCTGGGTGCTCAGCGTCTGGCGCGCCTGCAGCCAGGTCACCAGATGCGTAAACTGTTTAGCCGGAATCAACTCACCGCTCTTCACGCCGGAGAGTTCCAGCATCGACTGCCAGATAAGTTTTGTCGGCTCGCCGGTCGCGGCCGCCAGCTTCGTGACCATCTGCTTGAGCGTGTTATGTTCTGCAGGCTGCATCGGGCGCTCGGTTGCCGGGCGCTGCTGCGGCTGTGGAATAGAAAGCTGATTGCTTTGCAGCAGCGTAAGCACCGTTTTCAGCTGGTCCGGCGTGAGCTGGCTTAGCGCAGTATGGCCAAACTGCTGGCGAATAAAATCGCTCACCGCCTGGCGATTATTTCCCTGACCTAAGAGTTCGGTCAGCTGCGAAATCATCTGGCGCGTGGTGTGATTCTGCTGCGCGGCGCTGATGCGCTGGCTCAGGTTTTGCTCGGCGGCGGGAAAGTGGCGCGACTGCAGCGGCGCGTCATTCCTGACCCCTAAATCATGCTTCACTCCTGCCCATACCTCAGCGTTCTGCTGCGAGGTTAACGCAATCAGGCGCGTGATCAGGCGCTCCAGCACGGTGCGCTGCTGCGTGGAAAGGGGCTGTTCGCCTGCGACGTTGGGCGTAACGGGGCCATCACCCGGAGGGCGCGGCGGCGTACCTGAGATGGGCTGCATCGTCAAAAATCCTTAAAGTCAAAACCCTGCGTAAACCCGGCATACATATATGCCCGGCGGCGAGATTATGGCACACTTGGCAGGTTTTCTTCCTCTCAAACAGGTACTCAGACGTGAAAATCCTTGTTGACGAAAATATGCCTTATGCCCGCGAGCTGTTTAGCCGCCTGGGCAACGTTAAGGCTGTCCCTGGTCGCCCCATCCCGGTCGCTGAACTGGATGACGCCGACGCTCTGATGGTGCGCTCGGTGACCAAAGTAAATGAGGCGTTGCTCGCCGGAAAAGCGGTTAAATTTGTCGGGACCGCAACGGCCGGGACCGATCATGTGGACGACCAATGGCTAAAGCAGGCGGGGATCGGTTTCTCCGCCGCGCCCGGCTGCAATGCGATCGCCGTCGTCGAATACGTCTTTTCCTCGCTGCTGATGCTGGCCGAGCGCGACGGGTTCGCGTTGAAAGACCGCACCGTGGGCATTGTTGGCGTGGGGAACGTGGGGGGACGCCTGCAAAAGCGCCTGGAAGCATTAGGTATTCGCACCCTGCTGTGCGACCCGCCGCGCAAAGATAACGGTGACGAAGGGGATTTCCGCTCGCTGGACGAGCTGGTGGAGCAGTGCGATGTGCTCACCTTCCACACCCCGCTGTTTAAAGAAGGTCCGTACAGGTCGCTGCACCTGGCCGATGAGACGCTGATCCGCCGCCTGAAGGCTGGCACTATTCTGATAAATGCCTGCCGTGGCCCGGTAGTGGATAACGCGGCGCTGCTGAAGCGTCTGGAAGAGGGGCAGGAGCTCAGCGTAGTGCTGGACGTCTGGGAGCCGGAGCCGGATCTCAACGTCTCTCTGCTTGAGAAAGTCGACGTCGCTACCGCGCATATTGCGGGCTATACCCTTGAAGGCAAAGCGCGCGGCACAACCCAGGTCTTTGAAGCGTACAGCGCCTTCATCGGCCATCCTCAGCAGGTCGCTCTGGACACGCTGCTGCCCGCGCCGGATGTTGGCCGCATTACGCTTAACGGCCCGCTCGATCAGGCAACGCTGAAAAGGCTGGTGCATTTGGTGTATGATGTGCGCCGCGATGACGCGCTGCTGCGTAAGTCAGCGGGTATTCCGGGTGAGTTTGATAAGCTGCGCAAGCATTACGTCGAGCGCCGCGAGTGGTCTTCCCTGTACGTGATATGCGACGACGCAACGGCGGCGGCGCTGCTGCAGAAGCTGGGGTTTAACGCCGTTCACCACCCGGCACGTTAATGTCTTCTTAATGCTCCCTGCCGGATACGCCGGCGGGGACGCTTTTTTATTTCTGGAGTAAACCACCATGTCTGAAGGCTGGAACATTGCCATTTTGGGCGCCACCGGCGCCGTGGGCGAAGCCCTGCTTGAAACTCTTGCTGAGCGTCAGTTCCCGGTGGGAGAGATCTTCGCCCTGGCGCGTGCTGAGAGCGCGGGGGAGTCTCTGCGCTTTAACGGAAAATCCGTCAGGGTGCAGGATGCGGCAGAGTACGACTGGACGCAGGCGCAGCTGGCGTTTTTTGCTGCGGGCGTTGAGGCGAGCGCATCCTACAGTGAAGAGGCGACGAATTCAGGCTGTCTGGTGATCGATCTCAGCGGTCTATTCGCCCT
>CAMKZP010000502.1 GCA_946477805.1 uncultured Enterobacter sp. | reverse complement strand
ATGCCGATTCGGCGCTTAAGCTCGGCCAGGCGCGCGGGGTGGCGATTGTCGCGGCGGTGAATCAGGATCTTCCGGTGTTTGAATACGCGGCGCGGCAGGTGAAGCAGACGGTGGTAGGCATCGGCAGCGCCGAAAAAAGTCAGGTGCAGCACATGGTGCGCACGTTGCTGAAGCTTCCGGCTAATCCACAGGCCGACGCCGCCGACGCGCTGGCAATTGCGATTACCCACTGCCACGTCAGCCAGAACGCGATGCAGATGAGCGAGTCGCGGCTCAATCTGGCAAGAGGCAGGTTACGATAATAACAAATCAGGCTGGATAAACATCCAGCCTTTTTTTATTATGTGGGCAGAATACTTCATCCAGAACGCAGGAGCGTCACGTGATAGGCAGACTCAGAGGCATCATCATTGAAAAACAACCCCCGTTAGTGCTGCTTGAGGTGGGTGGCGTGGGCTATGAAGTTCATATGCCGATGACCTGCTTCTACGAGCTGCCGGACGCGGGCAAAGAGGCGATTGTCTTTACCCAGTTTGTGGTGCGTGAAGATGCCCAGCTGCTCTACGGTTTCAACAACAAGCAGGAACGTACCCTGTTCCGCGAGCTGATTAAAACCAACGGCGTCGGGCCAAAGCTGGCGCTGGCGATTTTGTCCGGCATGTCTGCCCCGCAGTTCGTCAATGCCGTTGAGCGCGAAGATCCTGCGGCGCTGATTAAGCTCCCGGGCATTGGCAAAAAAACCGCCGAGCGCCTGATTGTCGAGATGAAAGACCGCTTCAAAGGCCTGCATGGCGATCTGTTCACCCCTGCGGCAGACCTCGTGCTGACGTCTCCTGACGGGCCAGCCTCCGATGACGACGCCGAGCAGGAAGCGGTTGCTGCCCTGGTGGCGCTGGGCTATAAACCTCAGGAGGCCAGCCGTATGGTAAGCAAAATTGCCAAACCGGACGCCAGCAGTGAAACCCTGATTCGCGAAGCGCTGCGCGCTGCATTGTGAGGTAAAGGATGATTGAAGCAGACCGCCTGGTTTCGGCAGGCACTCTCCAGGCTGAGGACGTGGTGGATCGCGCCATCCGTCCG
This sequence comes from uncultured Enterobacter sp., assembly GCA_946477805.1. Classification (GTDB taxonomy): domain Bacteria; phylum Pseudomonadota; class Gammaproteobacteria; order Enterobacterales; family Enterobacteriaceae; genus Enterobacter. The sequence continues at coordinate 2,094 of CAMKZP010000502.1, read as the reverse complement.
AAACTGCTGGATGAATATATCGGCCAGCCGCAGGTTCGTTCCCAAATGGAAATTTTTATCCAGGCGGCTAAGCTGCGCGGCGATGCGCTCGATCACCTGCTGATTTTCGGCCCGCCGGGCCTCGGGAAAACCACCCTGGCGAATATCGTCGCCAATGAAATGGGCGTTAACCTGCGCACCACCTCCGGCCCGGTGCTGGAAAAAGCGGGTGACCTGGCGGCGATGCTGACCAACCTTGAACCTCACGACGTACTGTTTATCGATGAGATCCACCGTTTGTCCCCGGTCGTTGAAGAGGTGCTGTATCCGGCGATGGAAGATTACCAGCTGGACATCATGATCGGTGAAGGTCCGGCGGCGCGCTCCATCAAAATCGATCTGCCGCCGTTTACGCTGATTGGCGCCACGACACGCGCCGGGTCGTTAACCTCTCCGCTGCGCGACCGCTTTGGTATTGTGCAGCGCCTCGAGTTTTACCAGGTACCAGACCTCCAGCACATCGTTGGCCGCAGCGCGCGCTATATGGGGCTTGAGATGAGCGAAGAGGGGGCGTTTGAAGTCGCGAAGCGCTCTCGCGGTACGCCGCGTATCGCTAACCGCCTGTTGCGCCGCGTGCGTGATTTTGCACAAGTGAAGCACGACGGCTCTATCTCCGCTGAGATCGCCGCGCAGGCGCTGGATATGCTTAACGTGGATGCGGAAGGCTTTGACTATATGGACCGCAAGCTGCTGCTGGCGGTACTGGACAAGTTCTTTGGTGGCCCGGTCGGGCTGGATAACCTGGCCGCGGCGATTGGGGAAGAGCGCGAAACTATCGAGGATGTGCTGGAGCCGTATCTCATCCAGCAGGGCTTCCTGCAGCGAACCCCGCGCGGGCGAATGGCCACGGTGCGGGCGTGGAATCATTTCGGCATTACGCCACCGGCAATGCCATAATGCAGTGTTCCCTCTCCCTCTGGGAGAGGGCATCAGCGCCCTCGATGTTAATTTGCGGTCTTTTTCATCATGCTAAAGATAAACAGCACCGCCGCGCACAGCACCACGGACGGGCCCGCTGGGGTATCGTAGAACGCCGAGAAGGTTAACCCGCCCGTTACCGCAATCATCCCGATAATCACCGCCACGCCTGCCATCTGTTCCGGCGTGCGGGCAAAGCGTCGCGCCGTGGCCGCCGGGATGATCAGCAGGGAGGTGATAATCAGCGCCCCGACAAACTTCATCGCCACGCCGATGGTCAGCGCCGTGACCAGCATCAGCAGCAGCTTCACGCGCTGCAGCTTAACGCCGTCCACAAACGCCAGGTCCGGGCTGACGGTCATCGCCAGCAAGTTACGCCATTGCCAGAGCAAAATACCCAGCACCACCACCACCCCGATGGCGATAGAGATGAGATCTTCCGGCGTCACCGCCAGCAGGTCGCCAAACAGGTAGGCCATCAGGTCAACGCGGACGTTGGACATCAGGCTCACCACCACCAGACCCAGCGACAGCGCGCTGTGCGCCATAATGCCGAGCAGGGTATCGATAGCGAGGTGAGGGCGTTTTTCCAGCCAGACCAGACCGGCGGCCAGCAGCAGCGTTACGACGATAACGGCGTAAAACGGGTTCACGTTTAACAGCAGGCCGAAAGCCACGCCCAGCAGAGAGGCGTGGGCCAGGGTATCGCCGAAATAGGACATTCTGCGCCATACCACAAACGAGCCAAGCGGGCCCGCGGCGCAGGCAAGCATAATCCCGGCCAGCCAGCCGGGCAGTAATAATTCAATCATGAGCGTCCATTTCCCCGGCGCAGGACAATTCGTCCCTGTAAATCGTGGCGGTGATTGTGATTATGGCGATAAATCCCCAGCTGCTCGGCACCCCGATGCCCGAACATGGAGATGAATTCGGGATGCATCGACACCACTTCCGGCGTACCGGAGCAGCAGATGTGGTGATTCAGACACAATACTTCGTCGGTTTTCGCCATCACCAGATGCAGGTCGTGGGAGACCATCAGCACCGCGCAGTTAAGCTCGCGGCGAAGCTGATCGATCAGGTCATAAAGCGCAACCTGACCATTCACGTCCACCCCCTGAGTGGGCTCATCCAGCA
>CAMKZP010000501.1 GCA_946477805.1 uncultured Enterobacter sp. | reverse complement strand
GCGGCACCTACTCGGTCCAGTTGTAGAAGTAGAGCGTTTTTCCGTCATCAGCGTGGGCGGCGCCCATTCCAAGCGCCAGTGCCGCAGCGGCGAGCATTTTTTTCATTTCATTGTCCCCTGAGATTTTGTTTTATCACGAGCAATAACCTGGCTGGCTACCACCAGCACCAGAGAGAAGACCAGCAGAATGGTCGCCAGCGCGTTCACTTCAGGCGACACGCCGACTTTCACCATTGAATAAATTTTCAACGGCAGAATTTCATAGCTCGGCCCGGTCACGAACGAAGAGACGACAACGTCATCCATCGACAGGGTGAAGCTAAGCAGCCATCCGGCGGCGACGGCAGGCATCGCCAGCGGCAGGATGATTTTGCGCAGAATCGTCATCTCGCTGGCGCCGAGATCTTTTGCCGCCTCCAGCATGCGCACGTCAAAGCCTTTCAGACGGGCAAACACCGTGACCACCACAAACGGCAGGCAGAAGGTGATGTGGGAGAACAGCAGGGACCAGAAGCCAAGCTGCACGCCCAGCAGCATAAACAGCACCAGCAGCGAAATCGCCATCACGATATCCGGCGACATCATCACCACAAACAGCATCCCGCTCACAAAAGGTTTGCCGCGAAAGCGATACCGGTACAGCGCCACGGCGGTGAGAGAGCCAATCAGCGTCGCGAAGGTGGCGGAGAAAATTGCCATCGTTAGCGAATGCCGGGCGGCCTGCAGCAGGCTGTCGTTGTTCATCAGCAGGCTGTACCAGTTCGTGGTAAACCCCTGCCAGTTAATCCCGAAACGCGAGCTGTTAAACGAGTTCACGATCAAAATGATAATCGGGATATACAGATAAGCGTAAATGGCGGTCATAAAACCGCCGCGAAGCAGTCGACCGATCATTCGAGTTCCACCCTTTTGTTCAGCAGGCGTGACGCGCGCCAGTAGACCAGCAGCATCAGCCCCATCACCACCGTCAGCGTAATGCTGGTGGCTGAACCAAACGGCCAGTCGCGAATGTTCAGGAACTGGCTCTTGATCACGTTACCAACCAGCAGGTTTTTCGCGCCGCCCATCAGGTCAGAGACGTAGAAAAGCCCCATCGCTGGCAGCATCACCAGCAGACAGCCCGCGATGATGCCCGGCATGGTCAGCGGAAGAATGATGCGAATGAAGGTTTGCAGCCGGTTTGCACCCAGGTCCTTTGCCGCTTCCAGCAGCGGTTTATCGAGCTTTTCAATGCTGGAGTAGAGCGGCATGACCATAAACGGCAGCAGAATATAGACCAGGCCGATGATGACCGCTCCCGGGGTAAACATGATGCGGATCGGCGTATCGATCACCCCGAGCCACAGCAGAAACTCGTTGAAATACCCCTTCGTGCTGAGGAAAATTTTTAGCCCATAGATGCGGATTAACGAGTTGGTCCAGAAGGGAACAATCAGTAAAAACAGCAGCAGCGGGCGCACCTTCTGCGGCAGGCGCGCCAGAAACCACGCGAAGGGATACCCCAGCACCAGGCAGGCGACGGTGGCAATCAGCGCCATATTGAGCGAGTGCAGCAGCACCTCGAAATAGAGCGGGTCAAGCAGGCGCGCGTAGTTGTCCAGCGTAAAGACCAGCTTGACGAAATTGGCGTCGTCGCGGGTCAGGAAGCTGGTTGCAACGATCATCAGGTTGGGTAAAAAGACAAACAACACAAGCCAACCGACGATAGTGGCAATCACCACGTTCTGGAATTTACTTGTGTTCTTCATCAGCCAGCACAACCTCCCAGCTTTCTACCCAGTTGATGACCATTTTCTGGTCGAGAGAGTGGTCGAAGTCGGGATCGTCTTCGTTAAAGAACTCGCTGACCATGACCATTTTGCCGTTTTCAAGCTCAACGACGGATTCCAGCGTCATCCCTTTATAGTTGCGCTCGCGAATGTAGCCAATCAGACCTTCGGCCTCGGCGTTGTCGTGAACTTCGTCGACGCGCAGATCCTCCGGGCGCAGCAGAACGTTGAGTTTTTGTCCTGGCTCAACGGCGAAATTGACGGTGATATTACATTCACGGCCTTCGACGCTGGCCCGCACGCGCTGCGCGTCCAGACGTTCGATCACCGTCGCGCTGAAAATATTGATCTCACCGATGAAGCTGGCGACAAACAGGTTTTTGGGCTCTTCGTAAATCTCACGCGGCGTACCGTCCTGCTCGATTTTGCCGTCACGCATCACCACGATCCTGTCGGACATGGTCAGCGCCTCTTCCTGATCGTGAGTCACGAAAACAAACGTAATGCCGAGCTTGCGCTGCAGCGCCTTCAGCTCGTTCTGCATCTGTTTGCGCAGCTTGTAATCCAGCGCGGAAAGGGATTCATCCAGCAGGAGCAGGCGGGGCTTATTTACCACCGCGCGGGCAATCGCCACGCGCTGCTGCTGGCCGCCGGAAAGCTGGTGAGGCTTACGCTGCGCGAAGGTTTCCAGCTGCACCATCCGCAGGGCGTCGGTGACGCGGGGCGTAATTTCGCTGGCGGGGGTTTTTTGCATCCGCAGACCAAACGCCACGTTCTCAAACACGGTCATGTGCGGGAACAGGGCATAGCTCTGAAATACGGTATTGACGTGGCGATCTTCGGCGGGAACCCGGGTGATATCCTGGTTCTCTAAATGGATATGGCCGCTATCGACGCTTTCCAGGCCGGCGATAAGGCGCAGTACGGTTGTTTTGCCGCAGCCGGAAGGGCCGAGCAGCGTGAGAAACTCTCCGTCATTGATGGTCAGATTGAGGTCAGAAATCACCGCTTTGCCATCAAAGCTTTTACTCATTCGTTCCAGATGCACCAGCGGCGCTCGGGAACGGGTTTGTGTATTCAATTTTCGCGCTGTCCCATATCGACGCTTCAGGCAGCAGACTGAAGCGGGGTTTGTGTGTAACCACCTTGGTGACTCGTAATGAGGGCGGACATTCTACGGCAAACCCGTGGGATCGCCAATCCTTCTCGCTGATTCATAAGCTACATTTATAAACGGAACGTGACATAAACGAAAAAAGTTCTCGTTTACGGGATAAAAGTGACCTGACGCAATATTTGCGTTTTGCTGCTTATTGATAATGTTGTCACAAAAAGTGAGGGTGGCTGCATGGATAAATTACTTGAGCGTTTTTTACAGTACGTATCGCTGGATACCCAATCTAAGCCGGGTGTACGAC
>CAMKZP010000500.1 GCA_946477805.1 uncultured Enterobacter sp. | reverse complement strand
GCCTCAAGCGCCTCATCGTCGGTAATGGAGACATACTCCGCGCGACCGGTGCTGTTGAGATAGGCGTGCTGTGGCCCGACGGACGGGAAATCCAGTCCGGCAGAGATTGAGTATGACTCCTCGATCTGGCCTTCATCGGTCTGCATCATCGGCGATTTCATGCCGAAGTAAATCCCCACGCGGCCATGCTTCAGCGGCGCGCCGTGTTCCCCGGACTCAATACCGTGGCCGGCAGGCTCAACGCCGATCAGTCCGACGCGGGTGTCATCGATAAAATCAGCAAACATGCCGATGGCGTTAGACCCCCCGCCGACGCAGGCGATCACCGCATCCGGCAGGCGCCCCTCTTTTTCGAGGATCTGCGCTTTTGTCTCTTCGCCAATCATGCGCTGGAATTCACGCACAATGGTCGGGAACGGGTGCGGGCCCGCGGCCGTGCCGAGCATGTAGTGGGCGGTGTCATAGCTGCCGGACCAGTCGCGCAGCGCTTCGTTACAGGCATCCTTGAGCGTCGCGGAGCCGCTGTGCACCGGGATAACTTCGGCGCCCATCAGGCGCATGCGGAACACGTTCGGCGACTGACGCTCAACGTCTTTGGCACCCATATAAATGCGGCACTTCAGGCCGAGCAGGGCGCTGGCCAGCGCCGACGCCACGCCGTGCTGCCCGGCGCCGGTCTCGGCGATAATTTCGGTTTTGCCCATGCGTTTTGCGAGCAAAGCCTGGCCCAGCACCTGGTTGGTTTTGTGCGCGCCGCCGTGAAGAAGGTCTTCACGCTTGAGATACAGCGTGGTTTTTGTGCCTTCCGTCAGGTTACGGCATTTGGTCAGCGCGGTCGGGCGGCCTGCATAGTTCTTCAGCAGGTCGGTAAATTCAGCCTGGAACGCCGGGTCTTTCTGCGCGCTCACAAAGGCTTCTTCCAGCTGGCGCAGGGCAGGCATCAGGATCTGCGGAACGTACATCCCGCCGAACTCGCCAAAATAGGGATTGAGTAATGTGGTCATCTTTTCTTCCTTAATATGCACGCAGAGTTTTAAATACCGAGGCCAGCTTGCTGGCATCTTTGATGCCCGGCTCTGACTCCACGCCTGAATTAAAATCGAGGCCCGCGCAGCCGGTTCTGGCGGCTTCTACGCAGTTATCCGGGCTAAGCCCACCGGCCAGCAGGACGTTGTCCAGCTTTTCACCGTTCAGTAACGACCAGTCAAAACGCTGGCCCGTGCCGCCCTGCCCGTTATCAAGCACGTATTTATCGACGTGATTCAGGTCGCGCGCGGGCAGCGTGGCGCCGACGCGTTGTGCTTTCCAGATCTGAACCTGAGGCGCGAGAACGCTACGCAGGGCATCGATATACGTTTGATCTTCATCGCCGTGCAGCTGAACCGCGCGCAGGGATAACGCCTCTGCCTTTGCCGCCACGTCGGCGATCTCCGCATTACGGAACACGCCCACGTAGTCGAGCGGCGCGGCCGCCATCACCCTGCGCGCCTGCTCTTCGCTGACCGCCCGAGGGGACGACTCCACAAAAATCAGCCCGCCGTAAATCGCTCCGGCTTCGTACGCGGCCTGCGCATCCTGTTCGCGGGTTAAGCCGCACACCTTGTTTTCACCCAGCAGCACGCGGCGCACCGCGGCGTTGAGATCGTCGTGCTCCATCATCGCGGAGCCGATCAGGAAACCGTTGGCAAAGTGGCTCAGCTCGCGCACCTGGGCGTAGCTGTTGATCCCGGATTCGCTGATGACGGTGACGCCAGCCCCCAGGCGCGGCGCCAGCTGGCGCGTGCGGTTCAGGTCAATCGACAGGTCGCGCAGGTCGCGGTTGTTAATGCCAACCACCCTGGCCTTCAGCGCGATGGCGCGCTCAAGCTCCTCTTCGTTGCTCACCTCGGTCAGCACGCCCATATTCAGGCTGTGCGCCACGGCGGAGAGCTGGCGATACTGTTCGTCATCAAGAACCGAGAGCATTAGCAGGCAGGCGTCAGCCTGGTAGAACCGCGCCAGCCAGATCTGATAAGGATCGAGAATAAAGTCTTTGCACAGGATCGGCTGCGGCGCGATCCCGCTGACGATGGGCAGAAAATCAAAGCTGCCCTGGAAATATTTCTCATCCGTCAATACCGAGATGGCTGACGCATGATGTTTGTAGATCCCGGCAATGCGCGCGGGGTCGAAATCGTCGCGGATCACCCCTTTAGACGGGGAGGCCTTCTTGCACTCGAGAATAAATGCCGTGCGCGCACCCTGCAGGGCGTCATAGAAACGACGCTCGCTTGGGACGACGTCATTCTGAAAGCCGGCAAGCGGCTGTTGCGCTTTGCGGGCTTCTACCCAGATGGCCTTATCGGCAACGATTTTCGCTAAAACGGTCTGCATTATTTACCCTCTTGCCGCAAGTGCGGTAACGCGATCGTAAGCTGCACCGGAGCGCAGTACGTCCAGAACTTTTTGGGCGTTGGCCTTCAGGTCTTCCTCACCGTGTAAACGCATCAGCATGGCGACGTTGGCAGCAACGGCGGCCTGATGGGCGACTTCTCCCTTACCTTGTAATAAGCGCGTGAGAATGTCACGGTTTTCTTCCGGCGTACCGCCAGCCAGCGCCTCCTGACGGTACGGCGTCAGGCCGAAGTCAGCGGCCTCAAGCTGATAGCTGTGAATTTCGCCGTCGCGCAGTTCGGCAACCAGGGTGGGCGCATGGAGAGACACCTCATCCATGCCGCCGCTGTGGACCACCGCAGCGCGCTGATAGCCCAGAACGCGCAGGGTCTCCGCAATCGGCAGCACCAGCTCCGGGCTGTAGACGCCAATCAGCGCCAGCGGCGGATGCGCCGGGTTAATCAACGGGCCGAGCACGTTAAACAGCGTGCGGGTCTTAAGCTGCTGGCGAACCGGCATCGCGTGGCGGAAACCGGTGTGATATTTCGGTGCAAACAGGAAGCAAACGCCCAGATCGTCCAGCGCTTCGCGGGAGCGTTCGGCCTGCATGTCCAGGTTTATCCCGAAAGCCGCCAGCAAATCGGACGATCCCGAACGGCTGGAGACGCTGCGGTTACCGTGTTTCGCGACTTTTAAGCCGCACGCCGCCGCGACGAAGGCGCTGGCGGTAGAAATATTAATGCTGTTGCTGCCGTCGCCTCCGGTGCCGACGATATCCGCAAACGGATAGTCAGGACGTGGGAACGGGGCGGCAT
>CAMKZP010000499.1 GCA_946477805.1 uncultured Enterobacter sp. | reverse complement strand
TCTTTGACCCACTCAGGCGTAGCGAAGGTCTTGCCGCGGGCGATGAGGTACTCGCTGATTTCCGTGTACCACATGTGGCTGAGAGCGTTCTGCGACAGGCTGCGTTTCTCGCGCCACGGTTTGACTTGCAGGCGGAAGCATTGCCCGGCATCCAGCAATGGCTGAATCTTCTGGCCAATGGCCGCGAAGTTGCCGCGATGGAGTTTGATGCCGTCTACTGGAAGAGTCATACGGCCTCCTTAACGGAAACCGCAGAATGCAGAAAATCGCAGGTGCATTTCTGCATCTGTGACAAGGTGAGGAGTTCAGATTGTGGTCGCATTTAAGTCCCCTTAAATGCGCAGAAGTCACCGGAGTTGTTCAGGCTCCGATGACATGATTATGGCTGGATGATTATTGGAAATCAATATGAGGCTTTGGTTGGGTCTTGTATTCCATTCAACCTACAATAAATTTCATATGGCTTTTCGATAACTAGTGTTCTGTACCCATCGACCAACGTTATTAGAGTCCCTTCTTCTTTTTCTAAGAATCTAGAGATGTTATCTCCGTTAATGTAAATATCCCGCTCAGACACCTGGATCAGGGATCCATGCTTATCTGACACCATCGTTGCCTTCAGTCTTATAATCACAAAAATCTCCTATTTTTGAATGATGTACTTTTTCCAGTCTTTCGCTTATTGAGTCGATCAATTTATCACTTTGCATAGCACTTAACATCACCACGTCGAATGGGTTAGGCATCATCGCCCCCGAAGTATCCGAATCTTCCTCCGTGGTCGCCAATAACAATCCCGGAGATGAACATTCCGAATAGCCCAGCAACAGAAAATGTAATGAAGTTAAATTCAAAGCCAGCAACGAACACGCATACTGAAGCGATAATCAACAGGTACAGTAGCCAGAATTTGCGGTTCACGACTTCACCTCCTGCTGCGGTGCCGCTGCAATCATCGCATCCCATACCTGTTTCGTTGCAAGCTGACGGTCGCCCGCATCGTACATTTCCGATGTCGGTTCTGCCGGCACAAGCACCCAACCATCCGGAATCACCGGAGAGCTGACATCGGCACCCTGAAGCATGGCGGCGCGGCAGGCGTTCCACATATCAGCTCCAATGCACGCGGCGTAATCGTCAGGGTTTGACGTTGGCAGTATGCGCTTTATAGCTTCGACAGTTGGCTCCATCGCATCAGGCGCAGATACCGGCGCCGGAGGGGCGGTGTAAAGCTGGTTAATTCCATCCGGCAACAGGCTCAAATCAGGTCTATTTTTTCCCTCAATGCGACCAGCGTTTATGTCCTGCCCACCCTCAATTTCAACAAAGTAAACAGGCTCCGCTTCGAGCGATGCCAGCGCGATACGCGCCAGCTCCAATTCTTCTTCAAGTTCTGCGCGTGAACCAGCAAAAGCGGACTGTGTTACGGAAAATTGCAGACTCTTCACCTTTTCGCGCGCACGTTCGCGTAACTGTTCTTTGGTAATAGTGCTCATGCCGCACACTCCTGTTTTATCCCCATTCGCTGACATGCAGTCAGGAAGATTGGTTTCTCTTTTTCAATTCCGATAAACGACCTCCCTGTTTCCCGGCAGCCAACGCCAGTGGTTCCGCTTCCCATAGTGAAATCCAGCACACAGTCACCGAGGGTGGTGTAGGTCTCGATGATGTATTTCACCAACGCCAGTGGTTTCTGCGTCGGATGATAGTTTCCGGTCTGTTTGTCACTTGAGAAGAACTGAACATCACGCGGGTAACGTTTGGTTGAGTCGTATTCAGTCAGCGTCAACGCCTTACCGTAGCACTCTGAATTAACAGTCTTCCGCCTGCTGGTCTTGCGGATGTGGCCCTCAGTCATCTGCGGGTTATACGTTGGCTGGCGGCGGTAAAATACTTCGATATTTTCATGCGCGCGCAGGGGCTGTTTTTTGGCGTTCAGGAATCCAGTGGCGTTACCCTTCTCCCAAATCCACTCGGTTCGCCAGTCGCGCAGATTGCTGGCAACCAACACACTCGTGAACGGCTGCGCAGAAAACAGCACAATGGCCGCCGATGGTTTGGCGATCCGGTAAAGTTGTTCCCACATCCTCTGCAGGTCTAGCACCGAGTCCCATTTGCACTGTGTGGTACCGTAAGGAATATCAGCCAATACCAAATCCACAGAACCATCATCGATCATCGGAAAAACATCGAAGCAATCAGCATTGTGCAGAATCACTTCAGTTTGCGTCTGTTTGTCGATGTTGCTCATAGTGCGCTCCCGTTATTGACCGCATACAGCTGATAGGGTGTATTTGTCAAAAACAGCTTTAATGCTGTAAATCGAGAAATGTTGTTCATTGGGCGGCCTCCTGGGTTAACTTTTCGAGAATGGCATCAAGAGCCTTCCGTTTTCCGATATACCCGCCACCAATCCACTCTCCACGAAGCAAGGCGTAATATTTCCCATCGTCTTCATGAAACGGCCCACGGATAGACCAATCGGTTGTGATGGCATCGATCGCCTTTTTAGTTTCTGCGAAATCCATCATGCTCATGACTGCACTCCTTTGCGAAGCTGGGCTGTGGACTTTTCGATAAAATCTTCAGCGTACTCGCCAGATAAGCCATCAGCGGCTGGCTGCGTGGAGTTTGCCAGTTCTTCTTTGGTGTCCAGAATCATGCGCACCACGTCGCATACCTCTGTCAGAGGCTTATCAACGAAACCGTGATTGAATGCAGCAGCGAGACGGCCAGCGGCGTAGTTGATTCCTTCGTTTCGTGCCTGCGCCCGCACTTCAGCCAGGAAAGCGTCGGTCGCTGGGGTTTTTAATCCATCTCGCAGCTTTTTATACGCACTCAACATTGCCAGCTCAGGCACTTCATCAGCGCCGGCCTGATAAACATCAAGTGCCTCCATCATCAGCTTGCTGAATGGTGCTGGTTCAGATTTTTTCAGAAGTGCATTCTCCGCAGCCAGCGCTGAGCATCTGGCTTCAAGCTCCGCATTGCGCTTTTCTGCTTCTTCCGCAACATGTTTCAGGCAATACTGAAAAGCAGCCACCCTCGGCGAGCTCTCTTCCATCTGCTGCATTAATTCAGCCATTTTTTCTACTGCGCTTACGTTTGTCATACCCCTACCCTCCCCCAAACCATTAATACTCGCTTCATTGCCGCGCTATTGCGGCACTCCTGGCAAATCACGTTTACCGACTC
>CAMKZP010000498.1 GCA_946477805.1 uncultured Enterobacter sp. | reverse complement strand
GATAAACGCCAGCTCGTCCTTGCTCAGGTTCGGGTGCTGCTCGGGGTTATGGTAGAACGCCCACCACAGGACCACCCACACCAGCGCCAGCACGCCGGTGAACATAAATGCGCCCTGCCAGCCAAACGACGCGTGCGCGAAGTAGATGATGGGCGGGGCCAGCATCGCGCCGATGGAGAAACCCACGCCCGCCCAGCCGGCGGCAACGGGACGTTCTGATTTCGGGAACCATTCGCCGATGGTTTTGGCGTTTGCCGGCGTGGCGGCGGCTTCCGAGGCGCCCATAAAGAAGCGCAGAATGGCAAGGTGCAGCCAGCTTCCGGCGCCCGCGTGGAAGATACACATCAGCGCCCAAATGCCGGCGCAGACCATAAAGCCAATCTTCAGGCCGATGACGTCAATCAGCCAGCCGCACAGGGGCTGGAAAATGGTGTAGGCAATCTGGAAGGCGCCGACGATCCAGGAGTATTGCTCCGTGGTGATGCCGAGGCTCTCTTTCAGCTCGGGGGCGAGGATCCCGAGCGAGTTACGGGTGATGTAGTTAACGGTAACGCCAAGTAAGAACAGGACCAGCACGTACCAGCGCAGGTTCTTGATGACGCGACGGGTTTTGCTTGTCGCAACGGTGTTATTGATGTCCTGACTCATTTTACTCTCCACAAGACGGACGCTAAGGGGACGGAGGTTCAGGTGTCACACACATTGTTATGGCTTTGATTTCTATCCGTTTAAAATACTTAAGTTGGTATGCAACTAGTATGGAAGTTGTGTGACAGGTTCACCTTAAGGGAGAATATGAGCGGGAAATAGTGGATTTTGTGCAAACTTTCTCATAACGGACGTAAATCCTCTGGCATGATGACGTCGATGCCAGTAACAGCACAATGAATACGCTATGAAAATTTTGTCATTTCACAAAGGGAGCCAGATCACAAAATGGATAAAAGGCTAAAAATCACCGAAATCGCCGCCCGGACTCAGCTCTCCATCAGCACCGTTTCCCGCGTGCTGGCGGGGAAGGCCAACACCAGTGAAAAAGCGCGTACCAAAGTGCTGGCATGCGCGCGGGAGCTGGGGGTGATGGACGGCCTGGCGGCGGGGCGTTTGCTGCTCAACAGCCTGGTGGTTTTTGCGCCTCAGCGGGCGTTCGACGAGCGGTCCGACATCTTTTACTACCGCGTGATCCAGAGCGTGAGCAAGGGGCTTGCGTCGCACGAGGTTCGCCTGCGCTACTGCGCGCTGGAAGAGAACGACAGCGACGCCCAGCTGTTTCTGGCGCGCATGAACGAGCCGGATACGCAGGCCGCTATTCTTCTCGGCATTGACGATCCGCATATCCACGATCTGGCCGTCGACGTGGGTAAACCCTGCATGTTGATCAACTGCCGCGACCGGCATATGCGTCTTCCCGCGGTCGCGCCCGATCACCGCGCGATTGGCGAACGCGCGGCGGATTACCTGTTCGAAATGGGGCACCGCGAGGTAATGAGCGTGCTTTGCCTGCGGCGCTACACCATGGAGCTGCGCCTGGCGGGGATCCGCGATGCGTGGCAGTCCCACAACCTGAAGTTTAGCGACAGGCGCGACCTGCTGGTGGCCCCGAGCTTCAGCGCGCGTGAAACGGAGCTGCTGGTCAGCGAATGGCTCGAACAGCGCCAGGGGAAGGATCTGCCCACCGCCTTTCTGGTCGGCGGCGATTTTATGGCCGCCGGGACCATCACCGCCCTGCAAAAGCATGGCCTGCGCGTGCCGCAGGACGTCTCGGTGATGAGCATCGACGGCTTTAATCTGGCGGCGATTCAGGATGTGCCGTTAACGGCCGTGCATGTTCCGCGTGACGAGCTGGGGAGCGAGGCGGTTCATATGCTCCAGCAGCGGCTGATGCGCCCGAACGCGCCGGTGGGGACGCTGCTGCTCAATGGAACGCTGACGGTGAGGGAGTCGGTACGGCGGATACGTCAGGGGAAACGACGCACCGCCGTGGAACGGGAAGGGCTCTACGACAGTTAAAGCATGCCCAGCGCCCGTTTGCCGTAGATATTCAGGTCGTTTAGGGTAAAGCGGTTATGCCAGGTTTTTTCGTAATCTTCACGCGGAAAATCGCCCGGCGACGCGCCGGTTTCCAGCGCTTCTTTAACCTTTTTCGCGTAGGCGAGGTTCTTCTCGCACATCGGCGCGGCAGGAATATACATCACGTTGCCCCAGCCCTGCTGATTTTCAACCGGCGCGACGGAGTGGATCACGTCGCAGTGCCACCACACCGAATCCCCCGCCTCAAGCGCCGGAATGCTGGACAGCGCCTCGATGAGCAGCGGATGCCACTTCTCGGAAACGGGCAGCACGCGGCCCGGCGCGACGCCGCAGAGTTCGTCTTCCGGCACGTCGTCCAGCAGCGGGCGCAGCAGAATGTACGCCATCGCTTCCGGGATCGGCACCACGTGCAGGAGGCCCTGGCCGGGGATCATGTCCGACAGCGCGGTCCAGCCCTGGAAGGTGCGGAACACGGAGCATTTCGTGGTGTTATCCACGGTGTACTCTTCCACTTCGGTGCGGTGCGCGGCGTTCCACGGATCGTATTTGTCGACGTTGCCGTCAAACACGCGGGCAAAAACCTGCTGATAGGCCGGGAGATGTGTATAAGAGACAGCCAGCGCTCCAGGGCGCCAGAATCGGTGTGCGCGCCAAGTCCTTTCGACGTGGTGCCCGGCGGACGGCGGCGGATACGGTCAGGGTAAATCACGCTCACGTCCGGGTCGAACCACTGCTTGCCGTTGCTCTCGAAGGTCCAGAGACGGTTCAGAAACGACTGCACCTGCGCCATCTCTTCGCTCTGACGGGCCTGCATTTGCGCCTGCGACCAGTAGATCGGGTAAATTTCCGGGCGGGAGGCCGTCAGGGTGCCGAAGAAATTGTCCCCCGGGCCTTTATAGACGTCGTCAAACTGGTTGAGATCGAGGTAGTCGAGCATCGACTGGTCCCACGCCAGCGCCTGCTCGCGCGGGAAATGACCCTTAATCACCGCGCAGCCGCGGCGCTTAACGGCTTCGCGCTGTTCGGCGGTAATCGTACCGTTCTTGACATCGGCATACGGGATCGTCGGCCAGACGGTTTCGCCTCTGTTTTTGAGGGCGTTGATCTCCGCCACGCGGGTGGCGATGCTATCGCTGAGCGTGCTGAACACCGCCTGTACGTCACCGA
>CAMKZP010000497.1 GCA_946477805.1 uncultured Enterobacter sp. | reverse complement strand
CGGCATCTCTTTGCCCGGCACGCGGGCGCACAGCCACTGTTCGGTGACCGCGTGTTTGTCCTTCTGCCCGGCGAAGCTCACCTCACGAGCGTGAATTTTAAGGAATTTTGCCAGCGCATCGGCGACAAACCGGGTGTTGCAGCCGTTTTTCAGAATGCGTACCAGGAGATGTTCGCCCTCGCCGTCCGGCTCGAAGCCTAAATCTTCCACCACCACAAAATCTTCCGGGCTGGCTTTGAGCAAGCCAGTCCCCCGCGGTTTACCGTGCAGGTACGTCAGGCTGTCGAAATCTGTCATTTTGCCGCCTTGACCAGCAGCGCAACGGCTTCGCAGGCAATGCCTTCACCGCGGCCGGTAAAGCCCAGCTTTTCGGTGGTGGTCGCTTTGACGTTGACGTCATCCATATGGCAGCCCAGATCTTCGGCGATAAACACGCGCATCTGCGGTATGTGCGGCAGCATTTTCGGTGCCTGCGCGATGATCGTTACGTCAACGTTGCCCAGGGCGTAGCCTTTGGCCTGAATACGGCGCCAGGCTTCGCGCAGCAGCTCGCGGCTGTCTGCACCTTTGAACGCCGGATCGGTGTCCGGGAAGAGTTTGCCGATATCGCCCAGCGCCGCGGCGCCGAGCAAGGCATCGGTCAAGGCGTGGAGCGCCACGTCGCCATCAGAATGCGCCAGCAGCCCTTTCTCGTAGGGGATGCGTACGCCGCCAATGATAATTGGGCCTTCTCCGCCAAAGGCGTGTACATCAAAACCGTGTCCAATTCGCATTATGCCTTCTCCTGATGGGTCGAACGGGTAAGATAAAATTCCGCGAGCTGTAAATCTTCCGGGCGCGTCACTTTTATATTATCAGCGCGTCCTTCAACCAGCTCAGGGTGGAAACCACAATACTCCAGCGCGGAGGCTTCGTCCGTAATGGTCGCGCCCTCTTTAAGCGCACGCGTTAAGCAATTATGGAGGAGTTCGCGGGGGAAAAACTGTGGCGTCAGCGCGTGCCATAAATCGACGCGCTCAACGGTGTGTGCAATGGCCTGCCTGCCCGGCTCGGCGCGCTTCATGGTGTCGCGCACCGGAGCGGCGAGAATGCCGCCGACCCTGCTGGTTTCGCTGAGCGCCAGCAGGCGCGCAAGGTCGTCCTGATGCAGGCACGGGCGCGCGGCGTCATGCACCAGCACCCACTGCGCGTCACCCGCCGCCTGAATGCCCGCCAGCACGGAGTCGGCGCGCTCGGCGCCGCCGTCAACAACGGTAATCTGCGGGTGGTTTGCCAGCGGCAGCTGCGCGAAACGCGCATCGCCCGGGCTGATCGCGATCACGACGCGCGTCACCCGTGGATGCGCCAGCAGCGCCGCCACGGCGTGTTCGAGGATCGTTTTACCGCCAAGAGAGAGGTACTGCTTGGGACATTCTGTCTGCATGCGCCGGCCAAAACCTGCGGCCGGCACCACGGCGCATACGTCCGAAAAAGTTACTGCCATGTCGTAATCCTGGGCCTGATTATCGATTGTTTTGTGCTGAGCCCTGATTGCGTTTAGACGCATCCGGAACCAGACGATAAAAGGTTTCGCCCGGCTTAGTCATACTGAGTTCGTTACGTGCGCGCTCCTCAATCGCCTCTTGTCCGCCGTTGAGGTCATCAATTTCAGCAAAGAGTTGATCGTTACGCGCCTTAAGTTTGGCGTTTGTTGCCTGCTGAGCCGCCACGTCATCGCTCACCCGGCTATAGTCGTGCAGCCCGTTTTTACCGAACCACAGCGAATATTGTAGCCAGACCAGCAAAGCCAGCAACAGCAGCGTTAGTTTACCCATCCTGCCCCCTGAAAAAACGGCTTCATCATCCCATAACTTTCCGTTGGACTCTACTCCGGGGTTTTAATTATGCCGTAAGTTAACCCATCAGCCATAAAAACAGCAGCCCAAAGATGAGTACAACCGTGGCGATAGTGATAACGGCACTATACAGGAGCCTGCCGTTGAACAGGGAGTGCAGCGCAATGCCAACCACAACCGCGACGGGCATCAGTGCCAGGAAGAAGGGCCAGGTGTAGAGGAAGAAGAACAGCGTGTTCCCACCGTAGATGAGAAAGGGGATGCCCAGCGCCAGCAACCACGCGACGAAGCCGACGATAGCCCCGGGAAAGGACCAGGTCGTCTCGTCGTCGGGCGTTATCGGCTCCGACACCGTGGTAATGATGTAATTTTCACTGTTGCGCATAGCTAATCCTGTGACCGTGACTCATCGTTCGGGAAGACAGCTCCCGAACGATACCGTCTCAGGATCTGATAATATCGTCCCGTCTGAGCAGGTCTAATAATTGGCTTACTAAATTTGTTACCAATTGTTGACCTTCCAGGTGGATCTCAGGGGAATCAGGCGCTTCGTAGACCGAGTCAATACCGGTGAAGTTTCTCAGCTCACCCGCACGGGCTTTTTTATACAGCCCTTTGGGATCGCGCGCTTCGCAGATTTCCAGCGGCGTATCGACAAACACTTCGATAAAGCGATCCTCGCCCACCCGTTCGCGCACCGTCTGGCGTTCGGCGCGGTGAGGCGAGATAAACGCCGTCAGCACAACCAGCCCGGCGTCCGCCATCAGGCTGGCAACTTCACCGACCCGACGGATGTTCTCTTTGCGGTCGTCGTCGCTAAACCCCAAATCGCTGCACAGGCCGTGACGCACGTTGTCGCCGTCCAGCAGGTACGTGCTGACGCCCTGCTGATGCAGCGACTCTTCAAGCGCCCCCGCCACCGTGGATTTTCCCGAGCCCGACAGCCCGGTAAACCACAGCACAACGCCACGATGACCGTGGAGCTGCTCGCGCTGGGCGACGGTGACCGGATGAGGATGCCAGACGACGTTCTCATCATGGGCAGCCATCACTTGCCTCCCAGCAGATCGCGCGCGCCCCAGTGCGGGAAGTGCTTACGCACCAGTGCGTTCAGCTCAAGCTCAAAGGCGCTGAATTCAGACGCCGCGGCGGCCTGTTCGTTGGGCTGGCGCACCATACCGGCGCCGACGGTGACGTTGGTCAGCCGGTCGATAAAGATCAGCCCGCCGGTGACCGGGTTTTGCTGATACTGATCCAGCACCAGCGGCTCGTCGAAGGTCAGATCCACCAGGCCAATGCCGTTCAGCGGCAGCTCGCTCACGTCGCGCTGAGTCAGATCTGTCTCTTATACACATCTCCGAGC
>CAMKZP010000496.1 GCA_946477805.1 uncultured Enterobacter sp. | reverse complement strand
AGGGACAGGTTAGCCATGCTGCTCGGGAATTCGTTCAGCGCTTCACCCTTATACTGTCCGCTTTTTTGCTCGCTGTGGGTGTAGGTATAGTTCGCGTTCGCCTTCAGCGCGGCGGTGACCTGCCAGTCACCGTTCAGCTCCAGGCCATAAATCTCCGCGTCGCTGACGTTGAAGTACTGGGAAACCTCTTCCGCTTCATAGCCGTTGTAAATACACTTCTGCGTGGCGGTTGCGGTACAGATGGTGTAGTCGCTGATCTTGTCTTTGAATTTGGTGAAGAAGACGGTGGCATCCAGCGCCAGCGCATCCTGCTGCCAGTAGACGCCCAGCTCGGTGTTGACGCTTTGCTCCGGCTTCAGGTCATCGTTTCCGATGCCGATAAAGGAGTAAGGATAGGAGCCGTAAACGCTGGTGAACCCTTCGTTGTTCTCACGCAGATCCGGCTTTTTATAGCCTGCCGATACGCCGCCCTTCAGCGCCCAGCTTTCGTCGATGGTCCAGTTGCCGTAGAGTTTTGGCGTCACGTGGTAGCCAAAGTAGCTGTCGTGATCCAGACGGGCTGAGGTTGTCAGGGTGAAGTCAGGCACCATCATCCACGCATCTTCGGCGAAGACCGCCCAGCCGTCGCGGGTGATTTTGCTGACCGGCGTAATGCCCGGCACTTCTTTATCCGCAATACCGAAGGTATCGTCCAGCTCGTTGCGGGTAAAGTTAATCCCCATTGTCAGCTTGTGGTCGCCAAGCGAGAAGGTGTTCGCGCTGTTGGCCTCATAGTTTTTTTGCTTGATAAATTGCGAGCTCATTCCCGGCACGCGGTATTCGGTTTTGGCGTTCTCGTAGCTGATGAAATTCTTCACCTCCAGCAGGTCGTCGCCGTACCAGGCGTGCTGAGCGAGCGACGCGGCGTCGCGATCGAAATCCCACTGCCAGGCTTTATCGTTGTGCGATTTTACCTGATGCCCCTTAACGACGTTGAGATCCCACAGCTGGGTGTCGGTCGGGGACATATTGAGGGTGGCATCCAGATTGCCGGCCTGGTGCTTCACAAAGCGCTCATCGTTCTGGCTGTCGTCATCGCGACGGTCAAGATAATCCGCCGCCACGCTTACCCCGAGCTTGCCCGGAATGACCGGCCCCATCAAAAAGGCGTTCGTCTGGTTGGTGTTGCCGTACTCGCTCTTCTCCTGCAGGAAGTAGTTGTTTTCCAGCACCCCGGTCCATTTGTCCAGGCTGTAGCCCTTTTTGGTGATGACGTTGACCACGCCGCCGATGGAGTCTGAGCCATACAGGGAGGACATCGGCCCGCGGATCACCTCGATGCGCTCGATAGCCGCAAGCGGCGGCAAAAAGGCCGCTTCGGTGCCGATGTGGTGCCCGTAAGGGCGGGATTCGCGGGTCCCCTGCTTGATCCCGTTCACCATGTAGGAGGTGTAGGTCGAGTCCATGCCGCGCATCTGGACGTCACCGGTGGCAAGGCTGCCGTTACCGTTGCCCACGAGGACGCCGGGCATTTCGCGCAGCGCTTCGGTGACGTTCTGGTTGGAACGGGTGTTCAGCTCTTTTTCGCCAACAACGGAGATAGTGGCCGGTGCCTCCCGGCGTTCCTGCGCGAAACCGGTGGCGGTGACCACGAGCTGATCCTCATTGTCAGGGGCTGTCTCTTCGGCGAAAACGGCCGCAGGAAGGCTGACGAGGGCGAGCGAGATCGCCAGCGCCATACGTGTCTGGTTAATCACAGCGCAATCCTCAGAATTGGGTTAAATCGAGTTTAAGCACATAGTCAGCTTTATCGGCTTTCTCGTCCTGCTTCACGCTGACGAACAGCGTTTTGCTGTCAGGTGAAAGCACCATGCTGTTCGGCATCGCTGCCGTTTTGACGGTGTGCTTCAGGCTGTAATTGCTGGCATCGATAACGCTGATCTGACGGGCATTGCGGTGGGTGACGTACGCTTCGTTGCGCGCAGCGTTGTAGACCGCGGCAATAGAGTTCGGCGTCGGAACGCGATGGACGATTTTACCGGAGTCGAGCTGCACAACCAGCACGTCGGCGGTGTTGGTGTCCGCAATAAAGCCTACGCCTTTGGCCGTGTTCAGGGCGATGTTCAGGAAGTAGTGTTTCGGTTCGGAGGGGTCAACCTTCACGCGGGAGCGTTCCTGGGAGGTTTTGCCGTCCAGCGTAATTAATTCGCCGCTACCGGTGACGGCATACACGCTGTCACTCGCTTCATCGACGGCAAAGCCAACCGGATCCATCTGTTTCAGGGCGTGCAGAAGCTGCTGTTTTTGCGTATCAATGACCCACAGCACGCCTTTATTTTCGCTGCCAATGCCGGAAACGTAGAGACGGTGGTGTTTCTTATCCAGCACGGCTTCGCGAACGTGGGCCTTGTTTTCATCGTTAGCAAGCTGGAGGGTTTTGATCTCTTTATGAGTGCGCGTATCCAGCAGGGTGACTGAGCCATCCAGCGCGTTACCTAACCAGAGAACATGGTTCGGCTCATCCAGCGAGACGGCAAAAGGGCGGCGCTGCGTAGTAATACGTTCGTCAATCTTCAGCGAGTCGGCTGAAAGTCGAAAGACTTCGCCGGCCGTTTTGTCCTTATCGAAAGAGGGAGCAGAGGCTGCATAAAGCGCGTTCTGGCCCGCGTCATACGCCAGCTCATAGACCCCGTGGCCCAGAGATTGAGAAGCGAATTGCGCCTCGGTGAAGTCCTTCGCCAGCGCAGTGCCCGCATGAAGTACCAGAGAAATAGCCAGCGCGCAGAGGGACTGATTTTGTAATGATTTGAAATTCATGTAATTTTTCTTTACAGTAGTTTACGAAAAGAAAAATGATAATGAAAATAAATATCATTTACAATTGCATCTATGTGCGGCTACCCCTACTAATTTTTGTACTCTGCGGAAAATCTCAAAAAAAAGCTCCCCTAAGGGAGCTCTTCGCTGACGGGACGATTAATCGTCCAGGAAGCTACGCAGCACTTCAGAGCGGCTCGGATGACGCAGCTTGCGCAGCGCCTTCGCTTCGATCTGACGGATACGTTCGCGGGTAACGTCGAACTGTTTACCCACTTCTTCCAGCGTGTGGTCGGTGTTCATGTCGATACCGAAACGCATACGCAGAACTTTTGCTTCACGGGCGGTCAGGCCAGCCAGAACGTCGTGCGTGGCGGCACGCAGGCTCTCGGTGGTCGCAGAGTCCAGCGG
>CAMKZP010000495.1 GCA_946477805.1 uncultured Enterobacter sp. | reverse complement strand
ATCCGAAGGTGATCGAGCAGGCGCTGAAGGACGGCGTGCCGCAGAGCGTGATCGACGCGGCGCAGCAGTCTCCGGTGTACAAAATGGCGATGGACTGGAAGCTGGCTCTGCCGCTGCATCCGGAATACCGCACGCTGCCGATGGTCTGGTACGTGCCGCCTCTGTCACCGATTCAGTCTGCCGCCGACGCGGGCGAACTGGGCAGCAACGGCATTCTGCCGGACGTCGAGAGCCTGCGTATCCCGGTTCAGTACCTGGCGAACCTGCTGACCGCGGGCGATACCCAGCCGGTCCTGCTGGCGCTGAAGCGTATGCTGGCGATGCGCCACTTCAAACGCACGGAAACCGTCGATGGCGTTATCGATACCCGTGCGCTGGAAGAGGTGGGTCTGACCGAAGCGCAGGCGCAGGAGATGTACCGCTACCTGGCGATTGCGAACTACGAAGATCGCTTCGTAGTACCGAGCAGCCACCGCGAGCAGGCGCGTGAAGCCTTCCCGGAAAAAAGCGGATGTGGCTTTACCTTTGGCGACGGTTGCCACGGTTCAGACACCAAATTTAACCTGTTCAACAGCCGCCGCATCGACGCGATGGATGTGACCAGCAAAACGGAGCCGCACCAATGATTGAACTCGTCATTGTTTCGCGTCTGCTCGAGTACCCTGATGCTGCGCTTGCGCAGCATCAGCAGGAGCTCTTTGATGCACTCGCGTCATCTGAAAACCTGGACAAAGAGGATGCCCAGACGCTTGGCGTTTTCCTGCGCGATCTGTTAGCGCGCGATCTGCTGGACGCCCAGGCGGACTACAGCCAGCTGTTTGACCGCGGCCGCGCCACCTCGCTGCTGCTGTTTGAACACGTTCACGGTGAATCCCGCGACCGCGGCCAGGCGATGGTGGATCTGATGGCGCAGTACGAGCAGCACGGCCTGCAGCTCGACAGCCGCGAGCTGCCTGACCATCTGCCGCTGTACCTGGAATATCTGGCGCAGCTGCCAAAAGAAGAGGCGCTTGGCGGCCTGCAGGACATCGCGCCGATTCTGGCGCTGCTCAGCGCGCGTCTTCAGCAGCGTGAGAGCCGCTACGCCGTGCTGTTTGCGCTGCTGGTGAAGCTGGCTAACGCCTCGGTCGACAGCGAAAAAGTGGCGGAGAAAATTGCGGATGAAGCCCGCGACGACACCCCACAGGCGCTTGATGCGGTCTGGGAAGAAGAGCAGGTGAAATTCTTCGCTGACAACAGCTGCGGCGAGTCTGAAATCTCGGCTCACCAGCGTCGTTTTGCCGGGGCCGTTGCTCCGCAATATTTGAATATCTCTAACGGAGGACGGCAATAATGCACTTCCTGAATATGTTCTTCTTTGACATCTACCCGTATATCGCGGGCACCGTGTTCCTGGTGGGAAGCTGGCTGCGTTATGACTATGGCCAGTACAGCTGGCGTGCTGCCTCCAGCCAGATGCTGGACCGCAAAGGGATGAACCTGGCATCGAACCTGTTCCACATCGGGATCCTCGGTATTTTCGCCGGTCACTTCCTGGGTATGCTGACGCCGCACTGGATGTATGAAGCCTGGCTGCCCATCGAAGTGAAGCAGAAAATGGCGATGTTTGCCGGTGGCGCCAGCGGCGTGCTGTGTCTGGTGGGCGGCCTGCTGCTGCTGAAGCGCCGTCTGTTTAGCCCGCGCGTGCGGGCAACCACTACCGGCGCCGATATCCTGATCCTCTCCCTGCTGATGGTGCAGTGTGCGCTCGGCCTGCTGACCATTCCGTTCTCCGCGCAGCATATGGACGGCAGCGAAATGATGAAGCTGGTGGGCTGGGCGCAGTCCGTGGTCACCTTCCACGGCGGCGCATCCGCGCATCTCGACGGCGTGGCGTTTGTTTACCGCGTGCACCTGGTGCTGGGGATGACGCTGTTCGTGCTGTTCCCGTTCTCCCGCCTGGTGCACATCTGGAGCGCGCCGGTGGAGTACCTGACGCGCAAATACCAGATTGTGCGTGCCCGTCGTTAATTCGTCGGTTTAATCCCAACCCCGCACTCGCGGGGTTTTTTTTCGCCCCAACCCAGGTTGTTTCCCGCCGCCGCAAAGAGGATCAACACGCCCCCCGCCAGCTGGGTGAGGCTCAGCGAATGGCCAAACACCAGGTTATCGACAACGATAGCCACTACCGGATAGATAAAGGATAGCGAGCCGGTCATCGGGGTAGGGAGCTTCTGAATGGCGCTGTAGAGCAGCTGGTACATGATCCCCGTATGCACGATACCCAGCGTCAGCAAGATCGGCCAAGGGGATCCGGCACCGGGGCCGGGCAGTTGCGCCAGCGGCAGCAGCGCGATCGCGCCCGTCAGCACCTGAATGAAGGCGATATGCTGCGGTGCGATGGATTTTAGCCTGCGCGTAATGATAGCCGTCAGCGCATAGAAAAATGCGGCCCCCAGCGCCAGCCCGATACCCGAGAGCCATTCGCTGCCATGCGCGTGAGTCAGCTCGCTGGAGAGCAAAACAATGACGCCACCGAACGCCAGAAACAGCCATCCCCACTTCACCCGGCTAACGCGTTCGCCAGACAGGACCCCCATCATCACCAGCATAAACGGCTGAGTGTTATACACCACGGTAGAGAGGCCGATCGAGATGCGTTCATAGGCCGCGAACAGCAGCAGCCAGTTCACCACCAGCGCCACGCCGCCCAGAACGGCCAGCAGCAGCGTGATGCGGGTGAGGGGGCTGAACGGCTGTTTGCTTATCCGGATGAAAACGAACAGCGTGATGGCGCCGATCAGGCATCGCCAGAACACGACCTCTGTTACCGGCAGGCCGGAGAGGAGAACGAAAGCTCCGATGGAGCCGGAAATCAACATCGCCAGGCTCATTTGCCAGACGCCTTTCTTTACATCACCCACGGTTCACCTCCTGATTGATGTCTAAATTATCGAAAATGCCTGTCGGGTTTTACAGGGGTGAGATAAGGTGAAATGCATTACTGACTTTTTAAAATAAGGCGAAACTGATGGATTACCTTCTTGATGAGATCGACCGACAAATTTTGGCCTGCCTGGTGGAGGATGCACGCGTGTCGCTCAAGGTGCTGAGCGGCAGGGTAGGGCTAACGTCCCCCAGCACGGCAGAGCGCCTCAAAAGGCTTGAGGAGCGGGGCGTGGTTCAGGGTTACGGAGCGCGCGTGAATCTGGCAGCCCTGGGCTATACCC
>CAMKZP010000494.1 GCA_946477805.1 uncultured Enterobacter sp. | reverse complement strand
CTGCCTGTCTCGTGGGCTCGGAGATGTGTATAAGAGACAGCCTCCAGAGTATGAAACATTAGACATCATATTGCATTCAGTAAAAGAGGATTCTTTCACCTCGCGGCGTTAAGGCAGCGCCTTTATCTGTGCCGCGTGAAACTAAGCTTAGTGTAATGCGGCTATCCGGCAAGCGGCAGGTAATATCCTGCAACATGATCTCAGCCTTTCGCATGAGATGACGCGACGGCCAACCATAAGCCTTTCTTATCATTCCAGAAATCTGCCGCGCTAAAGTTGTTTCATTTTGCTACAGCGCGCTTTTACGGCCATATTGTTATAAATCAAAGAAATGCCGTTCATTTTTGCAGTCTGGCCATCATGTCATATCTTTAAAAGAGGGCAGCGATCCGCTGTCAAAAACACTAACGAGGAGTGATGCAAAATGGCAAAAGTTCTGGTGCTCTATTATTCCATGTATGGACACATTGAAACCATGGCCCACGCCGTTGCCGAAGGTGCAAACCGGGTGGATGGCGTTGAGGTTGTGGTGAAGCGCGTACCGGAAACCATGAATGCCGAGGCGTTCTTAAAAGCGGGCGGTAAAACGCAAAACGCACCGCAGGCGACGCCGCAGGAGCTGGCGGACTACGATGCCATTATCTTCGGCACCCCTACCCGCTTCGGCAATATGTCAGGGCAGATGCGCACCTTCCTCGATCAGACTGGCGGCCTGTGGGCATCAGGTGCCCTGTACGGCAAACTCGCCAGCGTATTCAGCTCCACCGGCACCGGCGGCGGCCAGGAGCAGACGATCACCTCAACCTGGACTACCCTTGCTCATCATGGGATGGTGATTGTGCCGATTGGCTACGGCGCTCAGGAACTGTTTGATATTTCTCAGGTGCGCGGCGGAACCCCGTACGGCGCAACCACCATTGCCGGTGGCGACGGATCCCGCCAGCCAAGTGATGAAGAACTGGCGATCGCCCGCTATCAGGGCGAACACGTCGCGGGTCTTGCCAAAAAACTGGTCGGCTAAACCCCAACAGGAGGACAAGTATGCCAACTCAAGAATCCAAAGCTCACCGCGTGGGCGAATGGGCAAGCTTACGCAACACCTCTCCGGAAATTGCAGAGGCTATCTTTGAAGTCGCGAAATATGACGAAAAGCTGGCAGAGCAGATTTGGGAAGAAGGCAGCGATGAGGTGCTGATCCGCGCCTTTGAAAAAACGGACAAAGACTCGCTCTTCTGGGGCGAGCAAACCATCGAACGTAAAAACGTCTAGGCGTTTCCCCCCGCTCTCGCGGGGGGCTCAATCCTATTTCGCCGCGTCGTTCATGACCGCATTGAATTTATCGATCGGGCAGAAGCCGTTGGCGTCAATCGGACATCCCTTCAGCTCCAGCGTCACGCGCTGCGCCGGGGAGTCCAACGACAGCACGCTGGCGTTCCGCAGCTGTTCTGAGCTCTGGTACACATACTCAATTTTCATCAGCTCGCGGTTGGCGTTTTTGTCGTGCCAGCGCTGGAAGACGATTTTGCCGCCAATCGGGGTGCGCTCCTGCTGGTCATGCAGCTGGTAAGCCTTGAAATCGAGCGCGGTGAGCAGCGAGGCGATGTTGGAATCATGCCCCGCCAGCAGCGTGATTTTGGGCGCTTTCGCCTGTTCGGTCACCAGCGCTTTGTCGATGTACTTCACCAGCGGTTTGGCGACGTTTTGCGCCACGTCGGTGGAGGTGAACAGCGAGTCCTGATAGCCGTTTTTCAGCTTCGACAGCACGCGCCACTGCTGGTCAGTTTTGATTTCGCCCCAGGCCACCTGGTCCGCCGGGAAGCCTTCGTAGTACTGCAGGGTGAAGGCGTCCACCAGCGAGTTCCCTACTTTCAGCGGCCCGGATACGCCAGGCTCTTTTTCATAGTCGGCGCTGAAGGTGTCTTTCGCCTCCGTCAGGGAGCAGACTTTTTTCTCTTTGCATGACGGTGATTCGGCGTAGTTCGTCAGCTGTTCCAGCAGCCTGTAGCTCTCATCCAGCTGCATTTTCTGCCGCTCGGCCTCCATCGCCTTGAGCGCTTTTTCGCGAAACTCCGGCGAATTGTCGGTGATCACCGGGTTAAAGGTGGGGTCCATGGTGCCCATTTTTTCCTGATGGTGGACGGGAATGTCGCAGCCGGGGAACGCGCCGGTAATAAAGAACTGTGCGGTAGCAACGGTGCGCTGCAGGCTATTGGCGTAGGCGTAGACGCTGTCCGCCGGCGGGCACTCGCCGGTAGTCACCATGCCCTGCTGCGCCAGCCACTCGCGCATGTAATGGCCCATGTAGACTTCCAGCACGCCGCCCTTGGTGGTCAGCTGGCCGCCCGGTACTTCCCACTCCGGCCACTGCTTGGGCGTGGACTGCTCCAGCACGCTGCCGTTGTTGGCGAGCGGCGCGCGCAGGTTGTGTCGGCTCATGATCAGAACCTGCTCCAGCTGATACCCGTCCGGGGTATCCTGCGCCTGCGCGCCAAACGTCAGTGAAAGGCTGCCAGCCACTGCAACAGCAAGTAGTGCTTTTCTCATCCCTTTTTCCTCATGCGTTTTTTGATGTCGCAATGAGTGTGACAGATCCGTGACGTTTTTCCGGGAAGCATTTCTCAAACTGATGATTAACTTTCGAGTCGATGACCGTATTCGCTCACCCAGGCGGCCAGCGGGGAGAGCGCGCCCTCAAGGGTCAGGCCCAGGTCGGTTATCTGGTACTCCACCCGCGGCGGGATCTCGGGATAGACCGTACGCGTAACCAGCCCGCGCTGCTCAAACAGGCGCAGCTGTTTGGTCAGCTCTTTCTGGGTGATGGGCGCCGCCGCCCGCAGCAGCTCGCCGAACCGCACGGGGGCGTTGAGCATAATCAGGCGATAGAGAATGGGGATCGCCCATTTCCCGGCAATCAGGTTGACGAACTGCGTCATCGGGCAGGTATGAACATCAGATTTTTTTTCACATGACACGTCCAGCATTTCTGCCATAGCACACCTCTTGCCGCGTTAGTATCCAAACGGTACCTGGTTTCCTTTCGATACTAACGTTTCTATAGTGATTTCTCCAGAGACATTTCAGGAGAAGAACATGGGTCGTTTAACAGGTAAATATACGCTGATCACCGGCGGCACCAGCGGCATCGGTCTCGCCACCGCGCAGGAATTTATCGCCGAAGGGGCGCAGGTTGCCGTTACCGGGCGCAACCCGG
>CAMKZP010000493.1 GCA_946477805.1 uncultured Enterobacter sp. | reverse complement strand
TGATAATTATTCTCCATGTATAACAAACCAGCGGTGATAACAAAGCCAAGCGCGACAATCATAAACATTCCTGAAATTATCCATTTATTCCCACCCGCTCAGAATACGCGCTCTTCCCAGAAACTGTATGCACTTGTACCCGCTATAGTATGCTCCCAGTTAATTGACTCATAAGTTAGCTCTATTGATTCCTCTGCCTGCCCTTCGCGGTCATTGATGGTATGAGGAACCCGAAGATGAATACTGGCAATTCGGGCATTGGTTAGCTTAACCTTGTAATAACATTCGTTCACACCTGTCCTGTTGGTACGATAAAAACTGAATTCACAGCTAAGTAACTCATTGTCAGTGATGGCTTTACCGAGTAAAGGTGATGATTTGTCCACAGGCTTTGCAACCGTCAGGGCCAGGTGATTAACGTTTTTCTGCCGTACCAGATTATGAGTCAGACCCAACACCATTATCTGATCATAATGCGTTAACTGCGCTTTATTACCAATTGAGTCAGGTGAAGAACAGCCTGCAGAAATTAGCCCCTGGATATTTCCATTAAGGGTCAAATAGATAAGATTTGCCATGAACACTCCCTGTTAATCATTTGTATTATGTATAAATCAAGATCAGTACAATGTATCCGGTAAATGGAACTTGCTAAACAACCCACCGCTGAAAGGATTGTCTTCGGTATCGGTGTGTACTTTGTAGACCATTGCCCCGCCGTCAATATCAAAACGAACGGTAAAATTGCCATTCTGGACACTGGCGAGATGCCCTGCACCAAAGAGCCTGAACTGCGCCCACGGCCCGTCGAAAGAGATACTACGCGGTGAGTTTCCACTGGTACCGATCAGGGTCAACTTGCTTTCATTGCCTTCCCGCATATTGTTAGGCCAAACAAGATGGGCCATAAAATTGCGCCCCTGGCTGTAGTCGACCAGTTGGCCGTCAAGATTCAACACGCTGCGACGCTTATTACCGGAAAGCGATACTGTTTCTACCGCAAATTGAGTGCCAAGCCCGTTTTGTTTACTGAAGAAGGTGTCGCGAATTTCCCGAGCTGTATCGAGTTGCTTGCGTATATCTTCGCGGATTATGACGCTGCTATTGCCCTCCTCCAGACTGAGATCATTTTCCATAAACAGCTTAAGGTTCTTTTGATAGAAGGTGTCAATAACACCATCCGGTTTAAAGAACCTTTCAAAGGCGTCTAAAGAGGCATCCTGCGACGAGCGAGAATCAAATGGATAACGATCTGCCAGCTGTTCATTGAAGGGTTTTACCACCGCCTCGCGCCAGTCCACTTCCATATATTGAACAGCTTCAATCATCACGACGTGCCACGCCTGGTCGGCAAGTTTTCCCACCCAGCGATTTAACGGCGCAGGTAATGTTTTCGCCATCTGCCGAGTAGCAAATATCGGATCGCTGCCATTTTGATCCAACTTTAACTGCACAGCCTTCAGAGCAGATTTTCCCGGAACAGGTGCATTCTGTATCGCCAGCAAATACCGGTGCAGCTCGGTTAACTGCTGATATACGGCCTGAAAAGTACTTTCTTTGTCCTTCTGTACCGCCAGCGTGCTATTTTCTGAAGCAAACTCATGCCCTAACCGGGTAAGCAGCCGGTAGCCAGGATCCGTCTGTGCATCTTCACGAGCCTTTTCATCAAGTTTTTCAGACAGTAATGCGGGTTGAGTATTATCCCGTAATGAAGTGAGTGCGCGCTGCAGCGGTTGATCGCCGCTGATAATTTGCTCTAACGCGCCGGTCAACTGGGAGATGGAGTCATAGTTTCGCACGTTGAGATTATCCATCCCTGCACGCCACGTTGCTGCATAGTCACTAACATATTGCTCTGTGAGCTGACGCTGTATCTCCGCCCGATCTGCGTCACTGTATTGCACGCTGCGGGTCAGGTTGAGTACCCATGAGTCCAGTGCAGTCAGTTTTACCAGCTCATCACGCTGTGAAACAAAATAGCTCTGCAGCCCGTACCGGGTGAGGAATTGCGGGACGACCAGCTTGTTATCATCCGCAGAGATAAATACCAAATCAAATGTGGGACCAACCTGGTCTCGCAGATTAAGGTCTGCGGGAAGAACACCCAGCGCACGTGTTTTCAGGCTGTGATAGACACGTTGATAAACCGGTAGTTTGCTCAATTCCTTTTGAGCGGCGGCGACAAGCGCGTCATACGGCGTCCAGTGGGCAATAGCATCAGCATCACCCGCCACGCGTTCTGCGTGCCAGTCAGTGTGCTTCAACGCGTAATCAAGATGTGACATGAGTTGTGTCTGGACGCTACGCTGGCCGTGAAAATGAGCACTCCAGCGTTTTGCCATGTACTGCTTAACAACGTCATCACTACGCCCGCTTTTATCTTCAAGCATTCTGATGACGCGAAGCACCGCGAGTTTTTCCTCACTTTCTGGCGGTGCTGAATTCATCTCTTTTATCAGGCCGTTAAACAGGGCTGGCAGATAATGCTGCTTAAGCAACTGGATATAGGTCTGTTCTACATACGGACCAATGCGCTTGCCCTGATACAGGCCAAGATCGGTAAGGAAACTGCGATCGCCCCAGTTACCATAAGCTAACGTGGCGTCATGCACTGGATTCAGGAGAGCAAGTTGCAGGTTGCCATAC
Source organism: uncultured Enterobacter sp. (assembly GCA_946477805.1). Classification (GTDB taxonomy): domain Bacteria; phylum Pseudomonadota; class Gammaproteobacteria; order Enterobacterales; family Enterobacteriaceae; genus Enterobacter. The sequence continues at coordinate 568 of CAMKZP010000493.1, read as the reverse complement.
TCATCCATCCCTTGAGGAGGAGGGACCGCCATAAACGCTTTTGCCTGTTCCAGAACCCTTATTCCCGCACGCCAGTTCGCATTGTAATAATGGTGCCAGCCGCCGATGACCAGAACAGAAAACACCGCGCCACAGACAGAAAATACCGTCATCTGACGACGGGCATTCCCAAGCCAGACACTGTTTTCCCCGGACAAATTAGGTTCAGAGAGCAGAACGTGCGGGAACAAATCGCGTGTGAAATAAGGCATGGTATCCACCACGGGCCAGGCTACCAGCGGGCTGCTGTTAAGCTGGTACTGGTGCGCAGCAGACTGCATAAATATGTTGTCTACCTGACCACGTTGCTGCGAAGACGTGAGATAAACGCCACGCAACATGACCGACATGTTCTCACCGTCCAGTAGGCTATCAAGAAAGGCAATCAGCGGTTCACGCCCCCCCTGCATCTGTCGAGTAAAACTGAACAGAGAACGCCTGGCATGAACGTGTTCCAGCATCAGATCGGGAAGGGCGCGATTAAGCTGCTCCCCCCATGTGTGCCAGAAACTATTAAGTTCACTGCGCC
>CAMKZP010000492.1 GCA_946477805.1 uncultured Enterobacter sp. | reverse complement strand
GACCAGCTTTCATACAGCGCGGCGAGGCACAGGAAGACCACCAGCAACGACAGGGCATACAGGGCAGGGGCCTGAGCACCGGAGAGACGTTCCTGGTAGGACATCGCCGTCCACTCCAGGCCAAACCCGGCTGGCAGCTGCTGCACCAGCTGTTCCATCACGTCCATCGCCGTACCGGTGCTGATGCCCGGCGCGGCTTCCCCCACGATCTCCAGCGCGGAGTAGCCGTTATAGCGCTCCAGGCGCGGAGAGCCGGTTTCCCAGCGCGAGGTGGCGAAGGCGGAGAACGGCACCATGCCCCCCGCGTTATTGCGCACGTACCAGCGGTTAATATCGTCCGGGAGCATGCGGTATTTGGCGGCAGACTGCACGTAGACCTTCTTCACGCGGCCGCGATCCATAAAGTCGTTCACATAGCTCGAGCCCCACGCGGTTTGCAGCGTGTCGTTAATGTCATCGATGGAGACGCCCAGCGCCTGCGCCTTACGCTGGTCGATATCCACCTGCAGCTGCGGGCTGTCGTCCAGGCCGTTGTGGCGCACGCGGGTCAGCTGCGGATCTTTCCCCGCCAGGTCGAGCAGCTTATCGCGCGCAGCCATTAGCGCATCGTGCCCGGCGCCTGCGTGATCCTGCAGCTCCATATCAAACCCGGCCGAGCTGCCGAGGCCGCTGATCGCCGGCGGGCTGCTGGCAAACACCCGCGCCTCTTTGATATGGCTGAAGGCTTTGGTCGCCCGTTCAATGATGGCAAACGAAGAGCCCGTTTCGCTGTCGCGCTGGCCCCAGTCCTTCAGACGTACAAACATCCGCGCCACGTTTTGCCCGTTTCCGCCCGGGCCGGAGCCGACGGTGGAAAAGACCGAAACGACGTTATCTTTCTCCTGAGTCTGGAAGTAGTTTTCAATCTTCTGCACCACCTTCAGCGTTTGCTGCTGCGTCGAGCCGCTCGGCAGCTGAACGGAGGTGATGAACATGCCGCGGTCTTCCAGCGGCAGGAAGGAGGTCGGCAGGCGCAGAAACAGGAAGACCATACCGCCCAGCAGCAGAACGTAGACCACCATCCAGCGCACGCTGCGGTGCAGGATTTTCCCAACGCCCGCTTCATAGCGCGCCGCGCTGCGGTTAAACATGCGGTTAAACCAGCCGAAAAAGCCTTTCTGGCCGTGCTGTTCGCCCTTGTGCAGCGGCTTGAGTAGGGTGGCGCAGAGGGCCGGCGTCAGGATCATCGCCACCAGCACCGAGAGCACCATGGCAGAAACGATGGTGATGGAGAACTGGCGATAGATAGCGCCGGTGGTGCCGCCGAAGAAGGCCATCGGAATAAACACCGCCGAGAGCACCATCGCGATCCCGACCAGCGCCCCCTGAATTTGCCCCATCGATTTGCGCGTTGCCTCGCGCGGCGAAAGCCCTTCTTCGCTCATGATGCGCTCGACGTTTTCCACCACCACGATGGCGTCATCCACCAGCAGGCCTATCGCCAGCACCATCGCAAACATGGTCAGGGTGTTGATGCTGTAGCCAAAGGCATACAGCACCGCGAAGGTGCCGAGCAGCACCACGGGCACGGCAATGGTGGGGATCAGCGTGGCGCGGAAGTTCTGCAGGAACAGATACATCACCAGGAACACCAGCGCGATCGCTTCGAGCAGGGTTTTTACCACGTCTTCTATCGAGGCTTTAACGAAGGACGTGGTTTCGTAGGCGACCTTATACTCCAGCCCGTGCGGGAAAAAGTGCGACAGCTCGTCGAGGCGGTCGAGAACCCGCTCCGCGGTGGCCATTTCGTTCGCGCCGGAGGCCAGCTTCACCCCCAGGCCGGACGCCTGATTGCCATTAAAACGGCTCAGGTAGTCATATTTTTCGGCCCCCATTTCCACGCTGGCGACATCGCCCAGGCGCACTTCAGAGCCGTCCTGATTAACGCGCAGGGTAATATTGCGGAACTGCTCGGGCGTCTGGAGGAGCGACTGCGAGTTAATGGTGGCGTTCAGGGCCTGGTTATCCACGGACGGCGTACCGCCCAGCTGGCCTACCGCAATCTGGGCATTCTGCGATTCAATAGCGTCGGTGACGTCTTTAGCCGTCATCTGCACGCTGTTCAGCCTGTTCGGGTCAAGCCAGATGCGCATGGAATATTGCGAGCCGTAGGCGTCGATATCCCCCACGCCGTTAATACGGCTGAGCGGATCCTGGATATTACTTGCCACGTAGTCGGCGATATCCTGTTTATCCATTGAGCCATCGGTGGAGACGAACGCGATGGTCAGAATGTTGGTATCACCGGTTTTACGCACCGTGACGCCCTGGTTTTGCACGGCCTGCGGCAGCTTACGCAGGGCCGACTGCAGCTGGTTTTGCACCTGCTGCACCGCTTCGTCCGGGTCCGTACCCGCCGTAAAGCTCAGGGTAACCGTGGCCTGGCCCGTGGCGCTGCTCTGCGAGGACATGTACATCAGGTTATCGAGCCCCGTCATATTCTGCTCGATCACCTGGGTGACGGTGTTCTCCAGCGTCTGGGCTGATGCACCCGGATAGTTTGCCGTGACGCGCACGTTCGGCGGTGCGAGATCGGGATATTGCTCAACGGGAAGTGAAGTAATCGCCAGGACACCCGTCAGACACAGCAGGATTGCAAGTACCCAGGCAAAAATGGGGCGATCGATGAAGAAATTCGCCATGAAAATGTGACCTCGTTATGCTGCACGTCATTATTGTTTATTGCCCGCCTAACTTTAGCGGCTGGACGGGGGGCAAACGTGGAGAAATAAAGGAGATAATGTAAATTATCATACGCTTTCTCCATTCCTGTCAGTTTCCCGTCAACTCTTCAGGCGTGCGAAACGTCACGCTGACCTGCGTCCCGCCGTTCTGAGGGCGGGAGAAATGCAGCGTCCCGCCAAGCCGTGCCGCGCGCTCGCGCATAATATTCAGCCCGTAATGCCCCGGCGGCTCGCTCGCGTCGCCAATGCCAATGCCGTTGTCGCGCACGTTGACGGTATGCGTGCCGTCCGCCGACGTAATGCAGCTGACGGTAATCTCGCTCGCTTCGGCGTGCTTGATGGCGTTCAGCACCGCTTCACGCACGATCTGCAGGAGGTGAACCTGCTTTTGCGCGTCCAGCGCGAGCGACGACAGCCGACAGTCGAGGAGCAGCTTCGCCTTCGTCTGGTTTTGCAGGCCGTCGAGGGACTCCTGCAGGGCGGCGGTCAAGATAACC
>CAMKZP010000491.1 GCA_946477805.1 uncultured Enterobacter sp. | reverse complement strand
GCGCTGGAGATACCGCCGTACAGGGATGCTTCAATCAGGCGGTAGTATTTACTGCGGTCAGAGGCGGTGCGCAGGCGACGCGCCACCACGCCCAGATCGAACATCAGGGAGTGGTAATCGGTTATCGAGTTGAACTGCTTAAACTGCACGCCTTCGATGGCTTCGAGCTTATCTTTCAGCTCCTGCAGCGTCAGCACGCGCGCCTGACGGTCGTTCAGCGTTTCCGTCAGCAGGGACGTAGGCTGCACGGACGTTGGCAGCCCCTGGATGGCGAAAGGTTTGATATCCACTTTACGGTCACGACCGGCCACCTGCTGCAGACGCACGCCCACCACCACGCGCTGATGGCGGGAGTTGATCACGTCCAGCACCGAATAGCAGACCCCGGCCTTGAGTTTACCGTGCAGGCCTTTATCGCGGGAACCGCTTGTCGCGCCCGCCTCGGTGGTGTTACGGAAGTGCAGCAGCGTCAGATCGGGGATGAGTGCCGTGACAAACGCCGCCATGGTGGTGGATTTACCCGCGCCGTTACCGCCGGAGAGCGTCGTCACCAGCTCATCCAGATCGAAGGTTCGGGCAAAGAATCCGTTCCAGTTAATCAGCGTCAGTGAGCGAAATTTACCGCGTTCAATCATTACTCTTCCTCCCCGCTATCCGGCTGATTCTCTTCATGCTCATCGTTGAGCTGCAAATGGTTTTCCACCGGCATCGCTTCGCCGTCACGGATCATGCGCAGCTGCGCTTCACGCGCGTCGTCGCCCGCGCGCACGTCTGCGCCGAAGCGGAAGACGGATTCCGTAATCCGGAATTTGCTGCTGTCGTGGCCCATAAACCAGACCATGCCCAGGCGACGCAGGCGCGTCAGGGAAGAGCGTACTTTTTCCTGCAGTTTCTGACGGTCCAGATCGGACCCCGTCGAACGGTTGTTCACCAGCTTAAGCAGTTTGCTTTCATCTGCCAGCGACAGCAGCTCGTCGTAGAGCTCCTGCTGAGTGAAAATACCTTCATTCGCCAGTCGTTCCGGGCTCAGGTAGAGGTAGCAGAGAATTTTCCCCACCATCATATCCAGCTCGGAGAGCACGGAGCGCGGAATGAGCGTGGTGGAACGCGGACGCAGGTAGAAAAACCCTTCCGGAGCACGAATAAGCTCAACGTTATAGCGCGCGTAAAACTCTTCCAGATACTCCTGGAAGTCCATCAAGAAGGCGTGGTTATCCAGCTCGTCAAGGCCAATGTGACGACCGGCACGCAGCTGGCTGTCCAGCGCCGGAAATAACGGATTTGCCAGCGCCTGTGCCAGCTTAAGTGGCATCACTTGTTCAATATTTGTCAATGACATGCGCCTGTACCTTGGCTCCGTAATCGTTAATCGGCTGCCACTTCGGCGGCAGCCCGGTGAAATCGCCTTGTGCGACACCCAGGCGTACCGCCTGGTCTACAACAATGCGGGCAATGTCGAAATGGCGCGCACGCGGATATTGCGCCAGATAGTCGCGCACCACGAGGCCAAGATCCAGCGGCACCTGTCTGGTTTTGTAGACAGCGAGCTGTTCTTCGATCATCGCTGCAAGCTGCTCGCGAATTTCGTTAAATTCTTCATATTCCAGATCCGGCGGAAGCTCACCGGTCACCTCTTCGTCGCGCAGCGCCATCTCTTCATCGCGCATATCCAGCAGACGGTCGGCGCTGGCATACGTCAGCGCCCACGGGGCATCGAAATAGGTTTGTACTGACTGGCGCAAACGCTGGGCAAACACGCGGTTTTTATCCATATCGATGGCGGTACGGATAAATTTATGCACGTGGCGGTCATAGCCGATCCACAGGTCGATCGACTGCTGGCCCCAGCTGATGATGCGATCGAGCTTGCTCTGCAGGTCAAATACCAGGCGGTCAACAAAGTGCAGATCGTCATGGGCCAGCGTGGCGTCCTGGATGCGCAGCAGGTTAGCCTGCAGCTTATCCCCCGCCGCTTCCAGCGTATCCTGCAGTTCACGCAGGGTACCGGACGTTTCTGACAGCAACAGCTCGCAGCTGGAGATGGCCGCGCGCCAGTCTTTATTCAGCAGCTGTGCGATATCGTCTTTTACCTGCTGCTGCTGTTCGTCCATCAAACGCTGGGTCAGATCGATGCTGTCGAAGATCTCCGCCACCGAATATTTCAGCGGCGCGTAAACGTTGCGGTGCCAGTGGAATTCGTCACCGTTTTCATCTGCCGCGTCGGCGGCGCGCTTAAGCTCACCCGCCACGATCGAGAGCTGCATCGACAGGCGCAGGGTAGAAAACTCGCGCTGGCGAATGTAGTAGTCGGTAATGCCGATACCCAGTGGCGTCAGGCGATAGATGGCGTTTCCTTCCGCCTGCTCGCTGGTAAAGCGGTTCAGCAGACGTTGACGCACCATATCGTTGATCGCATTGTTGGCACGCACGCTAATGGTTTCGCTGGTTTGCTCAAACGCATCACTGACGTGGCGGAACGCATCCACCAGTTCGCCCTCGCTCATTTCACCATCCAGCCGTTCGCCGTTGAGCGTGGCGACCGCCAGCAGAAACGAGAGTCTGTCTACCGGCAGCGAGATGGAGAAATCGTTTTTCCTGGCCCAGGCAACCAGTTCGGGGACTGTCTGGGAAAATTCACTCATAGATTATCCTTGCATCTGCGGCTTGCGCGCGGTGACGTGAATATAGCGGCCAAGGCTGAGATAAGGCTCCTGGCGACAGTACCGCGTTTCAATTTCTGTTAAGGCGTCTAAACAGTCATGCTGTTTTTGTTTATCACGCAGATAATCATGAAACACCCTCACGCCCGTTTTACCGGTGATCTCCCAGCCAATCTCCTCCAGCCAGCCGTACACCTGCTGAGGTTCACGTGGGAAATCAGGCGACAGCGTGCGCCGTTTCTTCTTATACATTCCCTGCTGCACATAGCCAAAATTGCCCACCAGCACGTTACGCATCAAAAGACCGTTCGCGTTGTAGAACATCAGCGATAGCGCTCCGCCCGGGCGCAGCATTGACCACAGCGTTTTTAACATGGCCTGCGGCTCGGCGACCCATTCAAGCACCGCATGGAACAATATCAGATCAACCTGAGATTCCAAATGCTGTGGAATGTCCTGAGCGGCGCAATGTATAAAATGCATGTTGTCGCTCACACCTTTCTCCTGCGCCGCCCGTTTCGCGCGGGCGACCATCTCCCCGGAAAGATCGCAGAGCGTGACATGAT
>CAMKZP010000490.1 GCA_946477805.1 uncultured Enterobacter sp. | reverse complement strand
TACCGATCGTTCCTCACTGCGCATCCTCGGCTCGGTTGGCGAGCCGATCAACCCGGAAGCCTGGGAGTGGTACTGGAAGAAAATCGGCAACGAGAAATGCCCGGTGATGGACACCTGGTGGCAGACCGAAACCGGGGGTTTCATGATCGCCCCGATGCCGGGTGCCACGCAGCTGAAAGCCGGTTCCGCCACGCGTCCCTTCTTCGGCGTGCAGCCTGCGCTGGTGGATAACGAAGGCAATCCGCAGGAAGGGGCGACAGAAGGCAACCTGGTTATCGTCGATTCCTGGCCGGGCCAGGCGCGTACCCTGTTTGGCGATCACGAACGCTTTGAGCAGACCTACTTCTCCACCTTTAAAAACATGTACTTCAGCGGCGACGGCGCGCGCCGTGATGAGGACGGTTACTACTGGATCACCGGACGCGTGGACGACGTGCTGAACGTCTCAGGCCACCGCCTGGGTACGGCAGAGATTGAGTCCGCACTGGTATCGCATCCTAAGATTGCCGAAGCCGCGGTGGTGGGTATTCCCCACAACATCAAAGGCCAGGCGATTTACGCTTACGTCACCCTGAACCACGGCGAAGAGCCGTCGCCAGAGCTGTATGCCGAAGTGCGTAACTGGGTGCGGAAAGAGATTGGCCCGCTTGCCACGCCGGACGTGCTGCACTGGACCGACTCGCTGCCGAAAACCCGATCCGGCAAAATTATGCGCCGCATTCTGCGCAAAATCGCCGCGGGTGACACCAGCAACCTCGGCGATACCTCAACGCTTGCCGATCCTGGCGTCGTGGACAAACTGCTCGAAGAGAAGCAGGCCATCGCCATGCCTTCGTAATTTTTTCTCCCTCTCCCGGTGGGAGAGGGCCGGGGTGAGGGCATCAGACCGCACTTCCCTCCCCTCACCCTAACCCTCTCCCCACAGGGGAGAGGGGACTAAAAACAAACCAACCTTACCTTTGGAGACTCTGTGATGAATAACGATATTTGTCAGCAGATAGAGAACAGTGCGCACTACAGGGAGCTCGTCGAAAAACGGCAACGGTTTGCCTTTATCCTTTCCATCATCATGCTGATTATCTACGTCGGCTTTATTATGCTCATCGCCTTTGCCCCGCAATGGCTCGGCACGCCGCTGCACGCGGGGACCAGCGTCACGCGCGGTATTCCGATTGGCATCGGCGTAATTGTCATTTCGTTTGTCCTGACCGGGGTGTACGTCTGGCGCGCGAACGGCGAGTTCGATCGTCTCAATAAAGCAGTGCTGCGCGAGGTAAAAGCATCATGAAGCGAGTCCTGACGGCGCTGGCCGCCACACTTCCGTTTGCCGCCCACGCGGCGGATGCCATTACCGGCGAGGTACAGCGCCAGCCCACCAACTGGCAGGCGATCGTCATGTTCCTGATTTTCGTCCTGCTGACCCTGTACATCACGTACTGGGCGTCGAAGCGCGTACGTTCGCGCAACGATTACTACACCGCGGGCGGCAACATTACCGGCTTCCAGAACGGGCTGGCGATCGCGGGCGATTTTATGTCTGCCGCTTCATTCCTCGGGATTTCCGCGCTGGTGTACACCTCCGGCTACGACGGCCTGATTTACTCTCTCGGCTTCCTCGTCGGCTGGCCGATTATCCTGTTCCTGATTGCCGAACGCCTGCGTAACCTCGGGCGCTTTACCTTTGCTGACGTCGCCTCCTATCGCCTGAAGCAGGGTCCCATCCGCATGCTCTCCGCCTGCGGCTCCCTGGTGGTCGTGGCGCTGTACCTGATCGCGCAGATGGTCGGTGCGGGCAAGCTGATTGAACTGCTGTTCGGCCTGAACTATCACGTTGCGGTGGTGCTGGTCGGCGTATTGATGGTGATGTACGTCCTGTTCGGCGGCATGCTCGCCACCACCTGGGTGCAAATCATCAAAGCGGTGCTGCTGCTGTTTGGCGCCAGCTTTATGGCCTTTATGGTAATGAAGCACGTCGGTTTCAGCTTCAACAATCTGTTTACCGAAGCGATGGCGGTGCACCCGAAAGGGGAAGCGATCATGAGCCCGGGCGGGCTGGTGAAAGACCCGATATCCGCGCTCTCGCTCGGCCTTGGGCTGATGTTTGGTACCGCAGGTTTACCGCACATCCTGATGCGTTTCTTCACCGTGAGCGATGCGCGTGAGGCGCGTAAAAGCGTGTTCTACGCCACGGGCTTCATGGGGTATTTCTACATCCTGACCTTTATCATCGGCTTTGGCGCCATCATGCTGGTGGGGGCAAACCCGGCGTTTAAAGATGCGGCGGGCGCACTGATTGGCGGCAACAACATGGCGGCGGTGCATCTGGCTGACGCGGTGGGCGGCAATCTGTTCCTCGGCTTTATTTCGGCCGTAGCCTTCGCCACCATCCTCGCGGTGGTTGCAGGCCTGACGCTGGCCGGCGCGTCTGCGGTATCGCACGATCTCTACGCCAACGTGTTCCGCAAAGGCGCGAGCGAGCGCGATGAGCTGAAAGTCTCCAAAATCACCGTGCTGGTGCTGGGCGTCGTCGCCATTCTGCTGGGGATCCTGTTTGAGAAGCAGAACATCGCCTTTATGGTGGGGCTGGCTTTCTCGATTGCGGCAAGCTGTAACTTCCCTATCATCCTGCTCTCCATGTACTGGTCAAAACTGACCACCCGTGGGGCGATGATTGGCGGCTGGCTGGGGCTGCTGACGGCGGTGATCCTGATGATCCTCGGCCCGACCATTTGGGTGCAGATCCTCGGTCACGAAAAGGCTATCTTCCCGTACGAATACCCGGCGCTGTTCTCCATCGCCGTGGCCTTTATCGGGATCTGGTTCTTCTCAGCAACCGACAACTCGCCGGAGGGCAACCTGGAGCGGGAGAAATTCCGCGCCCAGTTTATCCGTTCGCAAACCGGCCTGGGAGTAGAACAGGGCCGCGCGCACTAAACCGCCTTTCTCCCCGGTCGTTCTGGCCGGGGAACTTAAAACATCACCCGCGCCACCAGCGGCGCAATCAGCACCATCACCACGCCAGAAAGCATCATCACCAGGCTCGCGACTACCCCTTCGTGCTGCCCCAGCTCGTAGGAGCGCGCCGTCCCCGCGCCGTGCGACGCCGCGCCGAACCCTGCCCCTTTCGCCATCCCTTCCCGAATGGCGAGGCGTAAAAACAGCATATCCCCGACCGCCATGCCGAACACGCCTGTGACCACGACGAACAGCGCCACCAGATCGGGCTGCCCGCCGAGCGGTTT
>CAMKZP010000489.1 GCA_946477805.1 uncultured Enterobacter sp. | reverse complement strand
ATGGTGGCGAAACCGGGGGCGTTCTGCGAGGCCATCGTCACCAGAAAGAAGGGCAGGCCGACGCTTACCAGGCTGGTGAGGGTAAACGTCGGGGCAATAAATTCCGGCATGACAACGGAAAGGGTGATCTTATTTGTGACAACGTCACCTCCCGCCCAGGCGACGGCGCCGCCCGCCAGCAGCGTGGCAACAATGGCGTAGCGTGGGGCAACGGCTTTGGCAATCAGCCATGCCGCCAGCATGCTGCCGCACAGCAGGAAATGCCCCTCAAGATTGCTGAACGCCTGCAGGCCGAAACGCAGCAGCACGCCCGCCAGCATGGCGGCGGCCAGCGAGTGCGGAATAAGCTTCATCAGCCGGGCGAACACGCCGGTGACGCCGCACAGCAGAATAAGCGCGTTTGCGAAGATAAACACGCCGATGGTTTCGGGGAGCGACACGCCCTGCAGGCCGGTGGCGAGCAACGCCGCGCCGGGCGTCGACCAGGCGGTGAGCACCGGGGCCTTGTACCACCACGACAGCGCCAGCGTGCTCACGCCCATCCCGATGCCCAGCGCCGTCATCCAGCCGGCGATCTGCTGTGCGCTGGCTCCCGCGGCGGCGGCGGCCTGCCAGATGATGGCGGCAGAACTGGCGTACCCCACCAGCACGGCCACGAAGCCAGCAAGAACTGCGGGAAAGTGAGAGGTTGGGCTGTGCATGAAAACTCCGGTGTGCGTTATAACGTCCGAGGTAAGGTAACACTGTGCGCTATAGCGTACAAGTGGTATGCTCTGGCACAACGGGAGGGATCATGGACATTACTCAACACCTTGCAGCTACGCTAAAAATCCAGCGCCAGGCGCGCGGCTGGAGCCTGTCCAGGCTGGCAGAGGAGACCGGCGTCTCAAAGGCGATGCTGGGGCAGATCGAACGTAACGAGTCCAGCCCGACGGTCTCGACCTTATGGAAAATCGCCACCGGGCTGAACGTCCCTTTTTCGGCATTTATCACTCCGCAGGCAGAGGCACGGGTTGCCTTTGACCCGCAGCAGCAGGCCATGGTGGTAAAGCCGCTCTTTCCGTGGGACGAGGCGCTAAAGTTTGACCACTTTTCCATCACCCTGGCCGCCGGGGCGATGAGCGAGTCCACGCCGCACGAGGCGGGGGTGATTGAACACGTGGTGGTGATAAGCGGCGAGCTGGAGATGCTTATCGACGGCGAGTGGCGCACGCTTTTTGCCGATTCCGGCGTGCGTTTTGCTGGCGATAAACCGCATGCCTACCGCAACAGCAGCGCCCGACCGGTGCATTTTCACTCCCTGATCCATTATCCCCGCTAAAGCCGCGCAAAACTGTTTCGCTGATGCATACTTCTGACTACAATAGCCGCCATTTTGACCATAACGGATAACGACGAAGTATGCGCCTGCCATCCCATCATCTTGAACTTTTAAGCCCGGCCCGCGATGCCGCCATCGCCCGTGAAGCCATTCTTCACGGCGCGGACGCGGTTTACATCGGTGGACCCGGCTTCGGTGCCCGCCATAACGCCAGCAACAGCCTGAGCGACATTGCCGAGCTGGTGCCGTTCGCCCACCGTTTTGGTGCGAAAGTGTTCGTGACCCTGAACACCATTCTTCATGATGATGAGCTGGAGCCCGCGCAGCGTCTGATTACCGATCTCTACCAGACCGGCGTTGATGCCCTGATTGTTCAGGACATGGGCGTGCTGGCGCTGGACATCCCGCCGATAGAGCTGCACGCCAGCACGCAGTGCGATATCCGTACGGTCGAAAAAGCGAAATTTCTCTCTGACGTGGGCTTCTCCCAGATCGTGCTGGCGCGCGAGCTGAACCTGAACCAGATCCGCGATATTCACCAGACCGTAGACGCGACCATCGAGTTCTTTATCCACGGCGCGCTGTGCGTCGCCTATTCCGGTCAGTGCAATATTTCCCACGCGCAAACCGGGCGAAGCGCGAACCGCGGCGACTGTTCGCAGGCCTGCCGTTTACCCTACACCCTGAAAGACGATCGGGGCCGCGTCGTGGCGTTTGAAAAACACCTGCTCTCCATGAAGGACAACGATCAGACGGCAAACCTGGGCGCGCTGATCGACGCGGGCGTGCGTTCCTTCAAGATTGAAGGGCGTTACAAAGACATGAGCTACGTGAAGAACATCACCGCGCACTATCGTCAGATGCTGGACGCCATTATTGAGGATCGCGGCGATCTGGCGCGCGCGTCGGCCGGGCGCACGGAGCATTTCTTTATCCCCTCTACGGATAAAACCTTCCACCGCGGCAGCACGGACTATTTCGTCAATGCGCGCAAGGGCGACATTGGCGCGTTTGATTCCCCGAAGTTTGTCGGCCTGCAGGTTGGCGAAGTGCTGAAGGTCGCCAAAGACTTTCTTGACGTTGAGGTGACCGATCCGCTGGCGAACGGTGACGGTCTGAACGTGATGATCAAGCGTGAAGTGGTGGGCTTTCGCGCCAACACGGTGGAAAAAACGGGTGAAAACCGCTACCGCGTCTGGCCGAACGAGATGCCTGCCGATCTCTACAAAGCCCGTCCGAACGCCGCACTGAACCGTAACCTCGATCACAACTGGCAGCAGGCGCTGTTAAAAACCTCTAGCGAGCGCCGTATTGCGGTGGACATTGCGCTGGGCGGCTGGGAAGAACAGCTGATCCTGACCATGACCTGTGAGGACGGCATCAGCGTGACGCATACCCTCGACGGGCAGTTCGAGGTGGCCAATAATGCCGAAAAAGCGCTTCACGGCCTGAAAGAAGGCGTGGCGAAGCTGGGGCAGACGATCTACTACGCGCGCAGCGTCGAGGTTAATCTGGCGGATGCGCTCTTCGTACCCAACAGCCTGCTGAACGCGTTCCGCCGGGAAACCGCCGAGCTGCTGGACGCGGCGCGTCTGGCCAACTATCCGCGCGGCAGCCGCAAGGCCGAAGCGGTGCCGGCCCCCGTTTATCCTGATACGCATTTGTCCTTCCTGGCGAACGTCTACAACCATAAGGCGCGTGAGTTTTATCATCAGCACGGCGTGCAGCTGATTGATGCCGCCTATGAAGCGCACGAGGAGAAGGGCGATGTGCCGGTGATGATCACCAAGCACTGCCTGCGTTTTGCCTTTAATCTCTGCCCGAAACAGGCGAAAGGGAACATCAAGAGCTGGAAAGCGACGCCAATGCAGCTGGTGAACGGCGACGAAGTGTTGACGCTCAAGTTTGACTGCCGTCCGTGCGAAATGCAC
>CAMKZP010000488.1 GCA_946477805.1 uncultured Enterobacter sp. | reverse complement strand
AGGCACCAGCTCGCGGTTCATGTCCCACTTCACGTAGTCGACCGCATGTTCCCCCAGCAGCCAGCTCATGCGCTCCACCAGATAGTCAAAGGCCTCCGGAATGTTGAGGTTGAGCACCAGCTGATGGCGCCCGGTCGCCTGGGTGTAGCCCGGCAGCGCCAGCACCCAGTCAGGGTGCGCACGGTAGAGATCGGAGTCCGGGTTTATCATCTCCGGCTCAACCCAGATGCCAAACTCCATGCCGAGCCGTTTGACGCGATCGATCACCGGCGTCAGGCCGTTCGGGTATTTTTTCTCGTCCAGATACCAGTCGCCCAGCGCGGCGTGGTCGTCGTTGCGGCCTTTGAACCAGCCGTCGTCGATAATAAAGCGTTCCACCCCAAGCGCCGCCGCCTCGTCGGCCATGCGCATAATGTAGTCCGGGTCGTGGTTGAAGTAGATCCCCTCCCAGGTATTGAGGTGCACCGGGCGCGGTTTGTTCTCAGGGAAGCGGATAACGTTGCCGCGCAGGTAGCGGTGGAACTGCTGGCTCATGCCGTTCAGCCCGCGCGCGGAGTAGCTGGCATACAGGCGCGGCGTCCAGAGCGTTTCGCCCTCCTCAACCGCCATTTCCCCCGGCAGGTAGAGCGCTTCGGCCTGAATATACCGGCGGCCGTCGGTTTTTGCCTCCGCGCGCAGGCGATGGTTGCCGCTCCAGCCCAGATGCACGCCCCAAACGTCGCCGTGCATTTCGCTGAACGACGGCGTGCCTGAGATCAGCGCGGGAAAGTGTTCGTGGGAGGTTTTACCCCGGCGGTTTTCAATCACGAAACTGTCGTGTTCCAGCGTCACGCGGTGCGGCTGGAATTCACGGATCCAGCGCCCGTGGAAGGCCATCACCTCCTGCGCGCGCTCGGCAACCGGCAGCGTGACGGCGAAGCGCTCCACCTGCCACGGCAACGTTTTCAGATTGGTGACGCCATGGCGCACCACCAGCACGCCGCTGGCGTCCAGCGTGAGTTCACTGGTCAGGCGCAGGCCAGCGAACTCATCTTCCGCGGTGATGGTCAGGGTGTTGTATTCCTGCTGTACCTGCGTGGTTTTAAATACCGGCGAACCGTCCAGCCCCTGGCGGTGCCCCTCAATGCCCGGCGAGCCAAACAGGCCGTGGCCCAGCTCCGCCATCAGCGTCACCGGGGAGTCAACGTCCAGCCTGCCGTTAGCGACCGGGCGAGCGATGCTGAGCACGTCCTGCGGCGAAAAGTGCTGAAGGTGCGGCCCCCAGTAGAGAATTTCGGCGAACGGGTGGGTTTTAATCACCACGTCTACGGTTTTGCTTTCAAGTCGAAAAATAGAATCTTGCATCAAACATCTCCTGTCGTCGGGATGTCCTGAGTGTTGATCCGAAACGTTTCGGATACAAACCAAAACGTTTCGGATTTGTGATCGGGTTTGGAATTTTGTTGGGTTTAGGCCGTCTGGCCCGGAGAGAATTCAGGCTGCCAGAGCACCTGCAGCTGTTCGATATCGTTGCCGTTAATCAGCTGGCGCACCATGTTGGCAATCTGTTTCCCAACGCCCTGGCGGGTGGACTGAATCACGGATGCCACCTCGATATCGACAATGCTGTCCTGCGGCAGGCCGTCGTAGACCACCAGCGAGACGGCGTTTTCACCGGACAAGCGCCCCATCTGCGCCAGCGCCATAGCCGCGCCGTCGCCGTGGGTATTGCAGTCGGTGATGATGGCCGTGGGCGGCTGCGGCAGGGAGAGAAGCTCTTTCGTGGTGGCATACCCCACGCGACGCGAAGGCGGCATGGCGCGCAGCCATTCGCTGGAAAGCCCCGCTTCCCGCAGCGCGTCCAGATAGCCCTGACGGCGCTGGGTGATAAACGCCTGGTTATTGCTCTCTCCCAGCAGCGCGATGCGCTTATGGCCTCTCTCAATAAGCCAGCGGGTGGCCTGATGCGTACCGGCGTAATTGTCGAAGTCAAACCACGCGTACGGCTGCGGCAGCTGGCTGCGCCCGAGCGCCAGGAAGGGAAAACCGGCGGCCTGCAGCTGCTCAAGACGCGGGTCGTGATCCAGGGTGTGCGCCACAATCAGCGCGTCCACGCGGCGGCTTTGCACCATGCGCATATAGCTGTGTTTATCTGCCAGATCGTCATCAGCAATCAGCAGCAGGTCGATCTCATGTCGCGCCAGTTCGTGGCTAATTTCGCCGACCATGTCCATAAAAACGCTGTTATTGAGCGGAACGGGATGCACCGGAAACACCAGCCCGACGGCGTCGATTTTGCCCATCTTGAGGCGGCGGGCAAAGGTGTTGGGCCGGTAGCCGCGGCGCTGGGCTTCCGCTTCCACGCGGGCGCGCGTCCCGGCGGAGACGTCGTCATACCCGTTGAGGGCGCGGCTGACGGTGGTGACAGACAGCCCCAGTTCTTTGGCAATGGCTTTAAGCGACATGATTTTCCGTATCTTCGTTAATTTTGTTCCGCCACCAGCAGCGCGTGCGTATCCGGCTCCAGCGCCTTAAAGATATGCGGCAGGTCGGCGGGATAGCAAATGTAATCCCCCGGACCGAGCTCCTCCGCCGCGTCGATCAGGCCGACTAACGCCCGTCCCTGCGTCACAATAATATGCTCTACCGAGCCCGGCGGATGCGGCTGAGAGATGCGGTCGGCACCCGGCTGGGTGAGCAGCAGGTAGACGTCGCGCCGGGCGCCCGGCGGGCAGGCGGCCAGCAGGATGGCCTCGTAGTTGGCCTGTCCGGCAATGACCTTCGTCCCTTCGCCGCGGCGGATCACCTGAGTGGTGGGCTGCTGCGGCTCGAGCAGGCGGGCGAACGGGATATCCAGCGCCACGCAAAGCGACCAGAGCGTTTCCAGGCTTGGGTTACCGTTGCCGGACTCCAGCTGAGAAAGCGTGGATTTAGCTATTCCGGCACGGCGGGCGATTTCCGCCAGTGAAAGCCCGGTTCGCAGGCGTTCTCGCACCAGGCTCTTGGCGATCACGCTGATTGGCTGCGTCATATAACGGCCCTTTGTTCTATAAATCGAACGAATCGTTCATCTTGAAAAGCGATTCTGATGCGTTCATTATAATGGAAACACGTTCGATATGGCTAAAATTGTATGAAGCATCATCTCTCCTGCCTGAAAGGCGACACGATAAAAGCAATCATCCTGGTGTGCCTCGCGGTGGGCGTGGTCGGGATGTCCTATGGCTCGCTGGCAATGGCCTATGGCTTCCCGCTGTGGGTGCCGTTTGTGCCTGTCTCTTATACA
>CAMKZP010000487.1 GCA_946477805.1 uncultured Enterobacter sp. | reverse complement strand
TCGACTAGTCGTCGGCAGCGTCAGATGTGTATAAGAGACAGGATAAGGAGACAACGTCATAATTAAATCTTCTTTTATAAGCGCGGCAGCACGCCACGCATCATGGAATACGAAATTGCGGCTATTTTACCCATCAACGGGGGGCAGGCAATCATTGTTTACACAGGAGCTGCTCCAGTTCGTTCAATGACGTGACGGTCCAGGTCGGCTCGATGCCTTCCGGCAGCGCGCGGCCATGCGCATTGAGCCAGACGGTCGAGAGGCCGGACCTGATGCCGCCAAGGATATCGGACTCTGCGGTATCGCCCACCATCAGCACGCGATCGCGGTCAGGGCTGCCGGCCAGCGCCAGCGCATGGTCGAAAATACGCGGATCCGGCTTGGGCACGCCCACCTCTTCTGAGATAACCAGCGCGTCGAAATAGTCGCGCAGGCCGGTGCGCTCAAGGCGGATCTGCTGCAGTGCGGTAAAGCCGTTGGTGATGATCCCGAGCTTTACGTGCCCTTTAAGCGAATCCAGCAGGGACACCGCTCCCGGCAGCGGCGCGCAGATATCCGCCATCGCGTTCAGGAAGGCCTCGTTAAGCGCCCCGGGGCTAACGCTCAGGCGTTCGGCCCAGACGTCAAAACGCTGGTGCTGAAGCTGTAACGCGGTGATGGCTCCGTTCTGGTAGTCCACCCACAGCGGCTTGTTTACCGCCTGATAGTCCTGAAAATCTTCCGCGGTGAAGGTCACGCTATAGTCGAGAAACATCCGCTGCAGGCCACCGAACGAATCAAACGTAAACAGCGTTTCGTCGGCATCAAAGAAAATCCAGTCCCATTTCATCGTTACAACCTTAATATTTATTATCCAATCGGCAGAGCCATAATGATGGCGTCTTCACGTCCCTCTGCGGTGGGGTAGTAGTTACGGCGGATTGTCGCCTCGTTAAAGCCTAAGCTTTCATAGAGCGCGATGGCGGCGACGTTCGACGCGCGCACCTCCAGCCACAGGGTGAAAACGTCACGGGTTTCGAGCTCACGAATGAGGTGCTCGAGCAGTTCCCTTCCCAGCCCACGACGCTGAAACGCCGGATCGACGGCGATGTTAAACAGCGTCGCCTCGTCAAGAACGACCTGGGTAATCGCGAAGGCGGCCAGGGTGCCGTCAACGTCCAGGCGGTAGTTCAGATAGCGTTCGCCCTGATTGCTGGCGAAGGTTTTTTCGCTCCACGGAAAAGCGTGGGCGCGCGTTTCAATCGCGAACGCCGCGGGCAGATCAGACGTCGTGAGGGAAGAAATCGTGTTCATATTCGCAGATTTGTTGCCATAGCGCGCTTCGCGCCTTTGGGTTGGCTTTCAGTTCGTCCAGCACCGGTGAGCAGATCTGGCTTCCCTGCAGCGCGATCGCGTCTGTCTCGCCCAGGCACCAGCTGTTGCAGCGGCTATCGGGAGGAAGCATGGTGACCCGCTCAGGCGTCAGCTGTAATACCTGCTCGGCCGTCAGCTTCAGGCTGCGAAGGACATCACCGATCAGGGGCTCATTCAGGGCAGGCAGTTCCTCCGCCACCATCACCAGACGCACATGGTCGGGGATAGATATGGCGATTTCGCCCTGCAACGCCGTCGGGCGACGCAAGGCCCACTGGGTGATGCCCAGCTGCTGCAACTGCCAGTCTCGTCGGGATGTCATAGGGAAAACTCCTGTCTCTCAGGCGCGCAAATATAGCAAATGTGTCGAATCTGCGCCATCTACCTACTATAATCCCCGCCTGAGTTTATTGAGGAACAATTCATGTCTGCATTTACCCCGGCAAGTGAAGTCTTGCTGCGCCACAGTGATGATTTCGAACAAAGCCGTATTCTGTTTGCCGGAGATATGCAGGATGACCTGCCTGCGCGTTTCGACTGTGCTGAAAGCCGTGCCCACACCCAGTATTACCACCACTGGCAGGTGCTGAGCCGCCAGATGGGCGAGCGAGCGCGCTTTAGCCTGGTGGCGGAGCAGAGCGATGTGGCCGATTGCGACACGCTGATCTACTACTGGCCGAAGAACAAGCCGGAAGCCCAGTTCCAGCTGATGAACCTGCTCTCCCTGCTGCCCGTCGGCTGCGATATCTTCGTTGTGGGTGAAAACCGCAGCGGCGTGCGCAGCGCAGAGCAGATGCTGGAAGCCTTCGCGCCGCTGAATAAAGTCGACAGCGCCCGTCGCTGCGGCCTGTACCACGGTCGCCTGGAAAAACAGGCAAGCTTTGATGCCGACGCATTCTGGGGCGAGTATGAGCTTGACGGCCTGACCATCAAAACCCTGCCGGGCGTCTTCAGCCGTGACTATCTGGACGTGGGAAGCAAGCTGCTGCTGTCGACCCTGACGCCGCACACGAAAGGCAAAGTGCTGGACGTGGGCTGTGGCGCGGGCGTGCTGTCAACGGTGCTTGCGAGCCACTCACCTAAAGTACGTTTAACGCTCAGCGATGTCAGCGCCCCGGCGGTAGAAGCCAGCCGCGCTACGCTCGCCGCAAACGGTATTGAGGGCGACGTGATTGCCAGCAATGTCTTCTCCGACATCACCGGTCGTTTCGACATGATTATCTCCAACCCGCCGTTCCACGACGGCATGGAAACCACCCTTGAAGCGGCGCAAACGCTGATCCGTGGCGCAACCCGTCACCTCAACAGCGGCGGCGAGCTGCGGATCGTCGCCAACGCCTTCCTGGCCTACCCGAAAGTGCTGGATGAAACCTTCGGCTTCCACGAGGTGATCGCCCAGACCGGCCGTTTCAAAGTCTACCGCACCGTAATGACGCGTCAGGCTAAAAAGTAATCGTCAATCCTGTAGGCCGGATACGCGAATGCGCCATCCGGCTCAGGGTGGCGTTCCCATCGTCCATTTTTGCATCAATCACGGCATCGCGCGCACTTTTCTGTTGACGTAAAGCTGAAAACATCTAGAATGCGCCTCCGTGGTTACGATACTTTTACAGTATCGATGGTATGCGAAGGTGGCGGAATTGGTAGACGCGCTAGCTTCAGGTGTTAGTGTCCTTACGGATGTGGGGGTTCGAGTCCCCCCCCTCGCACCATAAATCACGTTGATATTGCTCGCACTGGGCGAAGGTGGCGGAATTGGTAGACGCGCTAGCTTCAGGTGTTAGTGTCCTTAGGATGTGGGGGTTCGAGTCCCCCCCCTCGCACCAACGAGGCGATATCAAAATAGTAAGATGACTGTGCGAAGGTGGCGGAATTGGTAGACGCGCTAGCTTCAGGTGTTAGTGTCCTTACG
>CAMKZP010000486.1 GCA_946477805.1 uncultured Enterobacter sp. | reverse complement strand
GCTTATCGTGCGCTGTGCGATGATGCGTAAAGAGAGCCGCGGCCTGCACTATACGCTGGACTACCCCGACCAGCTGGCAGAGTCTGGCCCGTCGGTGCTGTCGCCGCAGGCTCACATGAACAGGTAAAATGCCTGGGTCAGCGCGGTGTAATCTTCAGAATAACGCTGGTCTGGCCCACGGATGACCATCCTGTCGTTAAAGCACTCCCCCTCTTTCGGCGAAAGCGCCAACAGCACGCGGTGCGGCAGGCGCCCTTCGGTATCCGAAATATCGGTGCGCAGGCGTAAATTCCAGCCGATCTCACGGGCAATCTCGATAAACCTGTTTCCCGTACTTTCCGGCAGCACCACGCAGAAATACCCCTCTTCTGAGATCAACTCTGCCGCACTGATGAGCAATGACGTGTGGTCCAGGGAGCGGGTATAGCGGGCCTGTTCACGTTCTGGCGTACCGCACTCAACGCCGGGCTCGTAGTAGGGAGGGTTACTGACAATCAGATCATAACGCGCGGTTTGCTCAGGCGCCCAGGCCAGCACGTCCGCGCACTCGATGTTAATTCGGTTCGCCCACGGAGATTCCGCGGCGTTTTCACCTGCCTGCTCTGCCGCCTGCGCATCCAGCTCAACCGCATCAAGGGTGACGTTATCTTCCGTGCGCTGCGCCAGCATTAATGCCAGCAGACCGCTGCCGGTGCCAATATCCAGAATACGCTTAACGCCTGCGACAGGTGCCCAGGCTCCCAGTAAAATACCGTCTGTACCGACTTTCATCGCACAGCGGTCATGAGCCACAAAAAATTGTTTAAACGTAAAGCCATCGCGGCGCAGCTGCGCTTTGAGTTGAGACATGTCGGGGCAACCTTCAGAATGAAACTGGGGTAGCATAGGGGAAAGCGAAGTGGTCGAAAAGCGATATCCATACAAACAGATGAAGATTACAGCCGTAACGTCTATAATCAGCGCCCCACACAGAGGTAGAACATGACTGTAACGACTTTTTCCGAACTTGAACTCGATGAAAGCCTGCTCAATGCACTTGAGAGCAAAGGCTTTACACGCCCGACCGCCATTCAGGCCGCGGCCATTCCGCCTGCGCTTGAGGGCCGCGATGTGCTCGGTTCTGCGCCAACCGGCACGGGGAAAACGGCAGCCTACTTGCTGCCTGTCTTGCAGCATCTGCTCGACTTCCCACGTAAAAAATCAGGGCCGCCGCGCGTACTGATCCTTACGCCGACGCGCGAGCTGGCGATGCAGGTTGCCGAACACGCGCGCGAGCTTGCGGCGAATACTCATCTGGATATCGCCACCATCACGGGCGGTGTTGCGTATATGAACCACGCCGAAGTGTTCAGCGAAAACCAGGATATCGTCGTTGCGACGACGGGCCGCCTGCTGCAGTACATTAAAGAAGAGAACTTCGACTGCCGCGCGGTTGAGACGCTGATCCTCGACGAAGCCGACCGCATGCTCGATATGGGCTTTGCCCAGGATATCGAACACATCGCGGGTGAAACGCGCTGGCGCAACCAGACAATGCTGTTCTCTGCGACCCTGGAAGGGGATGCGATTAAGGATTTCGCCGAACGCCTGCTGGAAGATCCGGTGGAAGTGTCCGCCACGCCGTCCACCCGTGAACGCAAGAAGATCCACCAGTGGTATTACCGCGCGGATAACCTTGAGCACAAGGTTGAGATCCTCAAACACCTGCTGCTGCAGGAAGACGCTACCCGCACCATCGTCTTTGTGCGTAAGCGTGAGCGCGTGCATGAACTGGCGGGTCTGCTGCGTAATGCCGGGATCAACAACTGTTATCTCGAGGGTGAAATGGCCCAGGCTAAGCGTACCGAAGGCATCAAGCGCCTGACCGATGGTCGCGTGAACGTGCTGGTCGCGACCGACGTCGCCGCGCGCGGGATCGACATTCCGGACGTAAGCCACGTCATTAACTTCGATATGCCGCGCAGTGGGGATACCTATCTGCACCGTATTGGTCGTACCGGTCGTGCCGGTCGGAAAGGTATTGCGATCTCTCTCGTCGAAGCCCATGACCATTTGCTGCTGCAGAAAATTGGTCGTTACGTTGATGAGCCGCTCAAATCTCGCGTCATCAATGAGCTTCGTCCGACCACGCGCGCTCCGAGCGAAAAAATGACGGGCAAACCGTCCAAGAAAGCCCTCGCTAAGCGTGCTGAGAAGAAAGAGAAAGAAAAAGAGAAGCCGCGCGTCAAGCAGCGTCACCGCGATACGAAAAACGTTGGTAAGCGCCGTAAGCCGAGTGCGTCTGCGCCAGACTCGCAGACAGAAGAGTAAAAAAAAGCCGGGGAATTAATTCCCCGGCTTTTTTATGCCACCCCCGTGGCTTTAATCCTTACAGGCTCTCTGTAAAGGTACGCGCAATAACATCGCGCTGCTGTTCTGGAGTCAGAGAGTTGAAACGCACCGCATAGCCTGAGACGCGAATGGTCAGCTGCGGATATTTTTCCGGGTGCTCAACAGCATCCATCAGCGTTTCGCGGCGCAGAACGTTAACGTTCAGGTGCTGACCACCCTCCACGCGAACTTCCGGCTGCACTTCCATTGGCACTTCGCGGTATTCGATTTCGCCCAGTTTATTTACCGGAACGATTTCATCTTCAGCAAAACCCGCTTTTGCTACTACACAGCGCGCTTCGCCTTTCTCGCTGTCCAGCAGCCAGAAAGAGTTGAGCAGGTCGTCATTTGCAGCTTTAGTAATCTGGATACCCGTAATCATGTGATGCCTCCCTAGGCTACATTAACTGGTGTCGGCCTCATGCGGCCAATTGGTAAAACCATTGTTTCTTGCGTGTATATATATCACCCAGCCACCCATCATTTATTGATTTAAATCAACAAAAATACCAACCACATAAACAGTGTGGTTTGAATTTTTTGTTTAAGATCAATTTCATCAATCCAGAAACTCAACCCTGACTGTAAATTATCAAATAATATTTAAGGGCTTAGCGGAATTTTCCGCGTGGAATTTTGCTACCCGCGGTTTAGCGGTTAAGCTAGGCGCAGATTGAGATTCGCAGGAGAGCGAGATGACAACACCTTTAACGTGGCATGACGTGCTGGCAGAAGAGAAACAGCAGCCTTACTTTATTAATACCCTCACGACGGTTGCGGCTGAACGGCAATCTGGCCAGACGGTTTATCCACCGCAAAAAGATGTGTTCAACGCTTTTCGCTATACCGAACTGAACGATGTGAAAGAGGTTATTCTCGGCCAGGATCCTTACCA
>CAMKZP010000485.1 GCA_946477805.1 uncultured Enterobacter sp. | reverse complement strand
TTACAAGTTAATTTAATGTTAATAAGTTGATCTTTCATGGCGCTATATCATGTTTTTACCGCTTCGCTTGCGCGATTTATCGGTCCTGGCGACGAATTTAAGGTAAATATCGCTGTCAGCGACGCCGATCGCTTATTTTTCACAGATAAAGTAAGAAATAGTGTTTTATGGCGGTAGATCGCGGGCGCTATTTTCAGTAGGTTATAGAAAGTTTGTTACTGTTTTATTTTCCGGGGTTAATCCTTTGCTGGCGCTTTCAGCGTGGCGAAAGGGGCGTTTAACCGCGGGCAATTATCGACAAACCATCATCAATAACCGATGGAAGGGAAAACTATGCGTATTGGGGTACCAAAAGAACGGTTAGCCAATGAGACCCGCGTAGCGGCAACACCGAAAACGGTGGAGCAACTGCTTAAACTGGGTTTTACCGTCGCGGTTGAAAGCGGCGCGGGCAAACTGGCGAGTTTCGACGACGATGCCTTTATTCAGGCTGGCGCGGAGGTGGTGGACGGCGCTGAGGTCTGGCAATCACCGATTATTCTGAAGGTGAATGCACCGGAAGAGAGCGAAATTGCGCTGCTGAACGCGGGCACAACGCTGGTGAGCTTTGTCTGGCCGGCCCAGAACCCGGAGCTGATGGAGAAGCTGGCGGCACGCGGCGTGACGGTGATGGCGATGGACTCCGTGCCGCGTATCTCCCGCGCCCAGTCCCTCGACGCGCTGAGCTCGATGGCCAACATCGCGGGCTACCGCGCTATCGTTGAAGCCGCGCACGAGTTTGGCCGCTTCTTTACCGGTCAAATCACCGCTGCGGGTAAAGTGCCTCCGGCGAAAGTGATGGTGATCGGCGCGGGCGTGGCCGGTCTTGCGGCGATTGGCGCCGCAAACAGCCTGGGGGCCATCGTCCGTGCTTTTGATACCCGCCCGGAAGTGAAGGAGCAGGTACAAAGTATGGGCGCCGAATTCCTTGAGCTGGACTTCAAGGAAGAAGCGGGCAGCGGTGACGGGTACGCGAAGGTGATGTCCGAAGCCTTCATTAAAGCCGAAATGGCCCTTTTTGCCGCCCAGGCAAAAGAGGTCGACATTATTGTCACCACGGCGCTCATTCCTGGTAAACCTGCACCTAAGCTGATCACCCGCGAGATGGTTGACGCCATGCAGCCGGGCAGCGTGATTGTGGATCTGGCGGCGCAAAACGGCGGCAACTGCGAATATACCGTGGCGAACCAGGTCACCACCACGGCTAACGGCGTGAAGGTGATTGGCTATACCGATCTGCCGGGCCGCCTGCCTACACAGTCCTCCCAGCTGTACGGGACTAACCTCGTCAACCTGCTGAAGCTGCTGTGCAAAGAGAAAGACGGCACTATCACCGTTGATTTTGACGACGTGGTGGTGCGCGGTGTAACCGTGGTGCGTGAAGGTGAAATTACCTGGCCCGCGCCGCCTATTCAGGTTTCTGCCCAGCCTCAGGCGGCCCCGAAAGCCGCGCCTGCGCCGAAAGAACCGGCTCAGCCTGCCTCTCCGTGGCGTAAATACGCGATCATGGCGCTGGTCATTATTCTGTTTGGCTGGCTGGCAGACGTTGCGCCGAAAGAATTCCTCGGCCACTTCACCGTCTTTGCGCTCTCCTGCGTGGTGGGTTACTACGTGGTATGGAACGTGTCCCACGCCCTGCATACCCCGCTGATGTCGGTCACGAACGCTATTTCGGGGATTATTGTGGTCGGGGCGTTACTGCAAATCGGTCACGGCGGCTGGGTGAGTTTCCTGAGCTTTATCGCGGTGCTGATTGCCAGTATCAATATTTTCGGTGGTTTCACCGTGACTCAGCGCATGCTGAAAATGTTTCGTAAAGGCTAAGGGGTAGCATATGTCTGGAGGATTAGTGACAGCCGCATACATTGTTGCTGCGATCCTGTTTATTTTCAGCCTGGCGGGGCTTTCCAAACACGAAACGTCTCAGCAGGGTAATAACTTTGGCATCGCCGGGATGGCGATTGCGCTGATTGCCACCATCTTCGGGCCGGATACCGGCAACGTGGCGTGGATCCTGGTGGCGATGATCATCGGCGGCGCGATTGGTATTCGTCTGGCGAAACGCGTTGAAATGACCGAGATGCCGGAGCTGGTGGCGATCCTGCACAGCTTTGTTGGTCTGGCGGCGGTGCTGGTGGGCTTTAACAGCTACCTGTATCACGAACCGGGTCTGGAACCGATTCTGGTGAACATCCACCTGACGGAAGTGTTCCTCGGGATCTTCATCGGCGCGGTAACCTTTACCGGTTCGATTGTGGCCTTCGGCAAACTGCGCGGGAAGATCTCCTCTAAGCCGCTGATGCTGCCAAACCGTCACAAGATGAACCTGGCCGCGCTGGTGGTCTCGTTTGTTCTGCTGGTGGTTTTCGTGCGTACCGAAAGCGTGGGGCTGCAGGTGCTGGCGCTGCTGGTGATGACCATTATCGCGCTGGCGTTTGGCTGGCACCTGGTGGCCTCCATCGGCGGTGCGGACATGCCGGTCGTGGTGTCCATGCTGAACTCCTATTCCGGCTGGGCGGCGGCGGCGGCGGGCTTTATGCTGAGCAACGATCTGCTGATCGTGACCGGTGCGCTGGTCGGCTCTTCCGGTGCAATTCTGTCGTACATCATGTGTAAGGCGATGAACCGTTCCTTCTTCAGCGTTATTGCTGGCGGTTTTGGGACCGACGGTTCTTCCTCAGGTGCGGATGAAGAAGTGGGCGAGCACCGTGAAATCACCGCGGAAGAGACCGCAGAGATGCTGAAAAACTCGCACACGGTCATCATCACTCCGGGCTACGGCATGGCGGTGGCTCAGGCGCAGTATCCGGTGGCGGAAATTACCGAGAAGCTGCGCGCGCGCGGCATCAAGGTTCGCTTTGGTATTCACCCGGTTGCCGGGCGTCTGCCGGGCCACATGAACGTGCTGCTGGCGGAGGCGAAAGTACCTTACGACATCGTGCTGGAGATGGATGAAATCAACGATGATTTCTCCGATACCGACACCGTGCTGGTCATCGGTGCCAACGACACCGTAAACCCGGCGGCGCAGGACGATCCGGGCAGCCCAATCGCCGGTATGCCGGTTCTGGAAGTGTGGAAGGCGCAGAACGTGATTGTGTTTAAGCGCTCCATGAATACCGGCTATGCAGGCGTTCAGAACCCGCTGTTCTTTAAAGAGAACACCCATATGCTGTTTGGCGATGCCAAAGCCAGCGTGGATGCGATTTTAAAAGCGCTCTAAGCGGGTAGGGG
>CAMKZP010000484.1 GCA_946477805.1 uncultured Enterobacter sp. | reverse complement strand
GTCGTCGGCAGCGTCAGATGTGTATAAGAGACAGGTTCATTGTGCTTCCTCAATGGGGGTGGCGCTTCCAGCGCCCTGTAACGGAGCGCACATTGTAAACCATAGCTCTACAAGCACAAAAAATTAACGAATTAGCCATAGCTATACAATATAGCCTGTGCTATATCTGTATGTAATGCAGTCACCCTTCACGGATCGAAGGGATCAAACTTCAGGAGGTCCCATGAATGAATTTAAGAGGTGTTTGAACGTGTTTACCCACTCTCCTTTTCAGGTGCGCTTAAAGCTGTTGAACATGCTGTGCGATATGTTTACCCATAAACCGCAGCAGGACGACAAACCTTCCCACTAAGCGGCGTCGCGGTACGCCGCTTCATTTTTCCGTCACACACCTCCTCTACACTGGCATCCAGCCGCCCTATTCCCGATCTTTTTTACGGATTTGCAGCCCCCTTCGCAAAACATCTGATTAGCAACTGTTGACCTTATTTCGCGCTCGCACTATCTTCTTGCAGCCCTGCACCTTTTGCGGCTCGCTGAAGCGGACCCTCATTCCCTCTCCACGCACTGTCAGGCAGGCTTTGACCCTTGGCGCCAGGGTGAGCACATGGCGTTTTCATGATAGTGACCTATGAACGTAACCCTGAAAGAAACACTCGCTACCCGCAGCCGGGCCTTAAACCCGTGGACGGGTTTCTACTTTCTGCAATCGCTGCTGATTAACTTTGCGCTTGGCTATCCGTTTAGCCTGCTTTATGCCGTCGCGTTCACCTGTATTCTTCATCTCCTGTGGCGCAGCGCGCCGCGGGCGCAAAAAGTCTTCATCGGCATTTGTTCGCTGGTTGCTGCCTTTTACTTCCCGTTTGGCCAGGCCTACGGCGCGCCAAACTTTAATACCCTGCTGGCGCTGCACTCCACCAATATGGAAGAGTCGACGGAGATCCTGACCATCTTCCCCTGGTACAACTACGCGGTTGGCCTCTTCATTTTTGCGCTGGGCGCGATTGCGGTTCGCCGCAAGCAGTGCGAGAAAAAAGCGTGGGGCAGAACAGAAAGCCTCTGTCTGGCGTTCAGCGTCGTCACCTTTTTCGTCACGCCGGTGCAAAACCTGGCCTGGGGTGGCGTATTTAAGCTGAAAGATACCGGCTACCCGGTATTTCGCTTTGTGAAGGACGTGGTGGTCAACAACGCGGAAGTGCTCGACGAGCAGGCGCGGATGGCCGAGCTTTCCACTATGAAAGACACCTGGAACGTGCTGGCCGTGAAGCCGAAGTACCACACCTACGTGATGGTGATTGGTGAGAGCGCGCGCCGCGACGCGCTGGGCGCGTTTGGCGGGCACTGGGATAACACGCCGTTTGCCAGCTCGGTCAACGGCACGCTGTTTACCGATTACATCGCGGCCAGCGGGTCAACGCAAAAGTCACTCGGCCTGACGCTGAACCGCGTGGTCGACGGCAAACCGCAGTTTCAGGATAACGTCGTGACGCTCGCAAACCGGGCGGGTTTCCAGACGTGGTGGTTCTCGAATCAGGGGCAGATCGGCGAATACGATACCGCCATCGCCAGCATCGCGAAGCGTGCCGATGAAGTGCAGTTTTTGAAAAGCGGCGATTTCGAAGCCGACAAAAATACCCGGGATGAAGCCCTGCTGAAGATGACCGAGCAGGTCTTTGCCACCCAGCGCACCCAGCCGCAGCTGATTGTCCTGCATCTGATGGGCTCCCATCCGCAGGCGTGCGATCGTACTCAGGGGAAATACAGCGAATTTGTGCAGTCGAAAGAGACCTCATGCTATCTCTATACCATGACGCAAACGGACGATCTGCTGAGTAAATTGTACGCACAGCTGCGCAATACCGGCGACAGCTTCTCGATGGTCTACTTCTCGGATCACGGGCTGGCCTTCAAGGAGCGAGGTAAAGAGGTGCAGTACCTGGCGCATGATGACAAGTTCCAGCAGAACTTCCAGGTACCGTTCATGGTGCTGTCGAGCGATGATAAAACCCATCGCATCATCAAAGCCCGCCGTTCGGCCAATGATTTCCTGGCGTTCTTTTCGCAGTGGACGGGCATTGCGGCAGAGCAGATCAAAAATACCTATCCCTTTATCTCCGGGAAAAAGGCGCCACCGGTTTATATCACCAACTTTAAGTTACAGAAAGTGGACTATAACCATCTGGGTACGGATATTTTTGATATTAAGAGTAAGTAGCGGTCTGATGCTCTCTCCCACAGGGAGAGGGAAAAAACCAAAAAAAAATCCGCCACAGTGGGCGGATTTTTTACTGGCTCACCGAAGTGATTAGAAGCGGTAACCTACGCCCGCGATCCAGGTGCCAACGTCAACGTTGCGGATACGGCTCTGCTCATAGGAGAAGTCCAGAGCAACGTTTTCGATTGGGTTGAACTGCAGGCCTGCGCCGTAGGAGAAGCCGTAGTCGCTGTTGCTTGCAGTGCGGTTTTCAGACTGGTTTTCAGTCTGCTGGAATTTACCGTAGCCAACACCTACAACACCGTAGATGCTTGCCCAGTCGTTCAGACGGTAAGCTGGACCAGCTGTGATACCGTAGTACTGACCTTTGTTGTAAGCACCGTTTTCGAAATTATCTTTTTCGGTGTAGGTGAAAGAACCGATCACGCCCAGCGGGTTGTTATCCTGCTCGTAACGGTACTTCAGGTTGAAACCGTTAGCTTTGTTCATTACGCCCTGATAGTCGCTCTGTGCGTAACCACCGGTAACGGTAGAAGTCGCAGCTACAGCGGTACCTGCGGAGACAGCCAGAACAGCGGCCAGTGCTGAAAGACATGCAATTTTTTTCATAACCACCTCAAATGTGCTTCAAGTAAATCCGTAAGTTTTAAATATATCAAAAAATCTTGTGAAACTCTTTGTCATTCGTAATGTCTAACGGAATGTTTCCTGTAACAGAACGTTTCCGCCGCACGCTATCTTATTCAAATAACATAGAATTTCAATCAGAAAACGCCAATAGTGCTCGCGATTGCCGTTTCATTCATCCAGATTATTCCTAATCTTTCAGGCGATAAAAGCATCAGCCTCTGCCCATTTTACGGAATTTCCCTGGTTTTTTTTCAACAGTAGCTCAACCGTGGCGGCATATTTCCATTACACTGCGCCTTTTACCCTATTTGACAAAAATTGACAGGAGAAAGGATGCCTGGACTATCCCGCAAAACCTCAGTCTGGATGCCGGTTGCAGTCATTCTGATCGCGATGTTGTCCATACCTGTCTCTTATACACATCTGAC